>NZ_JAGSHX010000002.1 GCF_018138715.1 Streptomyces asiaticus | reverse complement strand
GCTTGGTTCTTACTGTTGCGATTGGGATTCTCCTTAGCGGCATCAATAAACGTCGACGCTGCGTATTTGCGGCCTATGCTGTCGGGCTTCAGTTGGCCGCAGCACTAAACCCGCGCATCGAGGAGCAGAGGCTGGACCCGAACTTTTGGCCGCACGCTGACGAAGAGTTGGATCGGCTTCAAGGATTCCTCGCCCGCTCAGGCGCCTACCGACAAGCTGAAGCGCTGGCCAAGGCTCGATCGGGAGCCTTGGATGGTTAGCACCTGGCGATGGTACCTGCAGTACGTCGTCGTCCCCGTCGTGGGTTCAGCGGCAGTCATCGTGGGAGCCATCTTCGGGGCCGAGCTCAGCCACAACACACCGACCAAGCCGGACTGCATGGCCCAAATCACGCAGGCGGCCAATCTCATTGACAAGCATCCAGAGCTGCAACCTTTCGTGAAGGGGAGCCCGGAGGTCGAAAAAGAATGCCACCTCAGTCAAGTAGCGCGCAGACTGAAATCTCATCAGCCCGAGTGACTGTCGCGTCTGTCTCAGTAAACGCCACGGTATAGGAATGGCCGACGGGATCGATGTGCTGCTCGACCTCTGGAAAGAACAGCGAGAGGCAGATCGCCAGACGGAGAACCAGAGAGCCATGCTAACCAACATCATCATTGTCGTTGTGGCAGCAGGACTCGGTTTCATCGCCAAAACTGGTCTCCGCCCCACCATGCTCGTGGTGACACTCCCAATGATGGTGCTCGGACTCTATGGCGCGTTCGCCTGCCTCAAGTTTCATGAACGCTGCGCTTTTCACGTTGGGCAGGCGCGGGGGCTACGAAAGAAGATCGCCGAGCAGTTCCCGGATCTCGAGATCGAGGCCGCTCTGAGGACAAGTTCCCGTGAACAACGCAGGCGCTTTCCCCGGCTGAGGAAGATCCGGTTGTACACGGTTTGGATCGCGCTCCATGCAGCCATCGCATCAACCGGGGCCGCACTCTCCGTGTGGATCATCGTCAGCTGATACCCGCGCCGATGCCCCCGGAGCGGCCACGGAGCCGACGACCAGCCTGCTGGACTGGGCTGAATAGCGCACCCCTGGAATACCGCCTCTCCGCCAGTTAAACGCGGCAGGGCCGGGCACGTCAGAACGGTGCGCGCGGAGCGAAGAAGTCCCAACCCCTTTCGAGGAGATTCCGTAGGAGGAGGGCGGCCTCCCATAGTTCCTGCGACGCGCCGTCATCCTTGTAAAGGTCCCAGAATCGCCGGTGCCGGATCTTTCCCGCCTCCTCATCGTGGAAAGGCTTGTCCACAGCGGTGAAGACCACACCGATCCGCGACGTCTGCCGCAGCGCCTTGTAGAGCGCCTCGTCATATTCGTCCCCGCGACCGGGGCGTATCCAGGCAGTCGGGACGTGGATGAACAGCCACCCGGCTTGCCCCCGCGGCAGTTGCTTGACCGCACTCTTGACGGTATTGCGGACCGTGGCCTCCGAGAAGGGCGTGTCGTCCTGTTTGTACTTCACCTCGACGGGGACGTCACCGACGTGCGCCAAGTTGAGGAGGATATCGAAGTCCTGGCCCTTGACGCCCGACTCGGTCACCCTGGCGATGCCGGCAGGCATGCGCATGAGGGTCTGGAGGACGTCTGCTTCGAAGATCGCCGACGCGACATCGTTCGTCTCGGTATAGGAGACGAAGTCTGCGAACCACGGTTCACTCTGAAACTCGAACACCCTCCTGGCCAGCTCCTGACGCTGCCAGGCCTGCTGCACCCAGGGGCCGAGCTCCTCCCGGTGGTCCGCAAGGGGGAATCGCTCCTTGACCCAGGCGGCGCCGAAGACGGATTCGAGGAAGGCAGTCGCTGCGATCTCGGCCACGGCAGCCTCCTGGCGGTTCGCCGCGACCTCTGGGTGTGCCAAGAGAGCCTCCATGCCTCGATACACCCGGTCGTTGTAGACCGCCCACGCGGTTGCCTCGTTGGGAAAGTCCTGGGCTCGGTTCATCTCCATCCAAGCCGCGAAGGTTGGTATTTCGATCATTCCCGGACTATAGGGGCGCCGGGTGCACCGTCGCCGAGGTTTTCGCTAGACGAACCGCGCGCGGAACGAAGGAGCCGTTGTCCGGTGTCGGGTACCTGCCCTCCGACATCGCGGTCGTCATACATCGGCCGACCTGGAGGACGCCGACGTGCATGTCCTGTCGGCCCGGCAGGCCCCAGAAGCCACGTCGGGTGTGGAATAGCGCAGGTTCGGAATACTGCCCCGTCACCAGTTGGACTGCGGCGTGGAGGCTGCGGAGTACCGGGTGTGGGTCCGGGCGCCCGAGCACGTGCGGCCGGTCGATGCGTCGACTACGGACCAGGTCCCCACCGAACCTCTTCCGCCGGCGCCGACGTCGGTGGTCCGCGAAGTCCTCGGTGAGCGCCGGCCTTCGGACTGGGTCCTGGCGAAGGTGCGCGAGGGGCGGGGCCCGGCCCGCGGTGTGCTGCACGCGCCGGACTGTGAAGAGGCACCCGAGGGTTCGCCGCTGCTCGATGTGCAGCGGGCCCTGGACGTCGCGGAGAAACCGGGGACGCAGCTGTGCACGCTGTGCGGGTGCGCCCAGGAGCTGACGCCGCTGCTGAGCGGCTTCGACCACATCACCGACTCCTGACCTGTCGTAGTCAGGCGGCGGTCTCGATGGTAACGGGGACTTCCAGCGGCACGGTCCACTCGCTGTCCTTCGACCTGGCGGTGATGCTCAGGCGTACCGGCGCGTTCACGTAGTCGCGGCGCCAGTCGTCCGTGGTGCTCGCCGACCACAACGGCGGTGAGGTGGGGGTCAGGCCGTACCGCGTCCACTCGCCGACCGCCAGCTGCTGCGGGGCGACCGTTCGGCCGGTGTGGTCACGGCCGTCCGCGCTGAACTTCCACGGCCCCCAGATGTGCGCGCGTACCTGCTCGGGAGTGGCGGTGCCGGCGAGTCGGGGCCCATCGCCCCGGTGTGGGTTGTCGTTGCGGATGGACACGGTGATCTCGATAGCGCGGTGGGACAGCAGCCCGGGTGGGCCTTCGAGGTGGACCCGCAGCATGGCAGTGGAGCGGGCCTCGTTGGCCAGGATCGTGCAGTGGAAGTCCGGGGTGAGATCGGCATGCAGGCGTTGCTGCTCGATCCGGGACAGAGTCTGCGCGGCCCCGTTGGCGTTGCGCGCCGCCTTCCAGGACCCGATGGCGGCAACGGCAGCGACGACCGCAACACCCAGAGCCAGGGCCGCGATCGTGTCGGTGGTGGTCATGGGGCAGGACGCTATCGGGCACCGAACTTTCCCGGGCCACAGCCTTGGGGTCTGGCCCTCGGCGGGGACAGTCGTCCAAGGTGGGGCGATGAGCGAGTTCCGACCCGGTGAGATCACTGACGAGATGCGCGAGGCGATGGACATGGCCCGCCGGCAGGGACTGCAGAAGGATCTGCGTGCCCTCGCCGCCAATATCCGGGCCGAGGCAGAAGGCCGGTACGCCGGCGCGGAGCCGGGGTGGCAGGCCGGAGTCGAGTGGACGCTGCTGTGGATCGAGAATACCGCGGGCCAGCTGACCGAAGGCAGGTCGTAGCCGGAGGGTGCGGCAGGCGAAACCGACCGCTGACCTGCCGTGGTCGGGTCGGTCAGGGGGTGTCGCCAGAGTAGTAGAAGCGGCAGCTCACGCCCGGGCCCGGTGTGCAAGGTTCGCCGGGGCGCGGGTCATACAGCGACCGCCCGCCGGGAAACTGACCGAGCTCGGTAACCAGGGCCGCCCCACCGTCGACTTCCTCGAGCAGCCAACCCGTGATGTCCAGCAGCAACCCATCCAGCGGCCCGCCTACGAGCGCGGCGTAGGTCTGGTGCGGGAGCGGGCCCGGGTCGGGATCATCGTGGTCGCAGCCATAGACCCGGCCGCGCAGCAGCTGCTCATCGCCGTTCATCCCCCAAGCGTTCCAGCCACCACCGACATCACCGCGGGCTTGTCCAGGACAGACGTGTCGGTCCTGGACACGGACCCAGATCTCAGCGTTGGCCGAGACAGCGGCGGCGCCGGCGTCGGCGGCCGCCGTGGCGACATCGCGTACGGCCTCCGGGTCGAGGGAGGCCCCTGATCGTGGCCCTCAGCGTCGTATGCGAGGAGGTGAATGGACCCGCCGGAGAGTTCGGTCTCTGCGCCCATCGCTACTCGTCGGCCTGCCGCGCAGCGTGAAGGAACGCTGTAGCTGTGTCCCAGTACGCACGTACGGCTGATGCGAAGTCCTCGGGCCCTTGAGTACCAGCCGCTATGCCCAGCAACGTCTTGTACACGTGAGTGGAAGCAGCATGTACAGCGTCGGCGGCCAGCCGAGAGGAATGGCCACCATCGAGCGTGATGACGTTGAGCTGTTGGTGAAACTCGCCGTACGCCGTACGCAACTCTTCTAAATGCCGATCAAGAGCGGGCGACCGTTCCGATGGGTCACCAATTCCCAAGAACGCAGGAGTCTTCCGATAGAGAGCGCCCATGTGATTGATCTGCTCGCTGAACGCAAGATGAGCCGTGCGCATGGCGTCACGCCTGGTCGCGGCCTGCTGAGCTTCTGCTGCGGCAAGGGCCTGGACCCGTGCCGCTTGTGCATTGCCTCTGCTGGTCACCCAGCTTGCCGCTATCGCCGTCACAGCCGTCAACACTGCTACCCACAGCGTGGCATCCCCCATGTCCTGTAAGTGTGGTGGAGTTTGTCCGTCTGCGACAGATAGCCGGGTTCGCCGAGCGGGACACCCGCGTGGTCAAGCCTATGCCGTGTTCTCTGTCCGCCGGTTGATCTATTGATGGCGGCTTGACGCAGCCAGTACGCTCCAGACCTCCCCCCTGAGCGGCGGCGCCGCGAAGGGCTGGAGCGATCTTTGAGAGACATCTCAGTTGCAGGTTGCGCCGGAAGACCCAGGATTGTTTCCGAATCGGTCGGGGCCTGCGCACGAGCTCACGCCGGTTCCGGGGCTCTGAGAGAGGCCCGGAGCGGGTGGTGTGTGCCACCGATGGTGTGGCTATTCGGCGGCGTGGCCAGGGTCGGGGAGCTCCGGCGGGAAGTGCCGTTCCAGAATCTCTGCCCAGCGGTGCAGAGCGACGAAACCGACGAGGTTGTCCGCCTGCGCCTGGACCAGCTCGGTCAAGGCGGCGACAAACGGCTGAGCAGCGGCCTCGCCGGGCATAGCAGCGGCGGTCTGCTTGAGCCGCTCGTGTGCGGCAGGGAAGACGTCCTTGGCCCAGGCGTCCTGTTCCAGGACTTGCTTGTGCCCTTCCTCAAGGTTGATCCGCATGATCGTGAGCTCTGGACAGTCCGGGGTGTGCCAGATTTCGTGAATCCCACCGTCTTTCATCGCGTACGTGATACGGGTGTTGTCGGGGTCCGGCTGGGCGAAACAGTCGGTGCATTCCTCACGTTCCGTCTCCGGCATCTCGGTCATCGCGGCGCTCCCTTCCAACTGGAGGCAGAGCCTGCCATCCCGGTCACCGAACGACCAGGAGTCTCGTCCACCCTCGAATTCGGCGAGCCATCCACGGCTCATGGAGCCAGGCCGCTGGCGGGCCGCAGACATCACATAGTCGGCGGCCGCCCGGACGTGGGCGGTGTTGTAGCGGTCCACGTCGTTGCTGCTCGTCGTGGTCTATCCGTGGAAGGCACCCAGGATGGCCAGGAGCGGCGTCGGCCGATCCCGTCGGGAATCCGGCGCGTGAGCCTGCCGCTTCAGCAAGATGGTCATATTGGGCGCGGCCGGTTGCAGGCCGCCGCTGGATCGTGGCTGCGGGTGCCACGGCGGGGAGGAAACCGGATGCCTACAGGGGTAGCTGTCGTATGCGACGCCGATGACTGTCTTGCCGTCTATCTGGCGGTGGGGACCGGAGACGACGGAGACGCACGCTCCGCCTCCGAGGTCTCACAGATGGCGCGCGACGCCGCCCAGAGCGACGGCTGGGTGATCAGCTTCGGGTTCAGTCAGCCGGTGATGACCTGCCCGGGATGTGCGGACGGTCGCGGGCCAGTCCTCGAGCGAGGCACCTGCCGGCGGTGCATGGGGCTGGTCAACACGGAGTCCATGTGCGTGTACTGCCTGCACCAGAACGAGCCCGCCCAGGACGGGGAAGACTGAACGTTCCATCCGGGCCCCGACGTTGTCGTGGCTGACATCCCGGGACCCGTGGCGTGTCCGGCGATACGAGTCAGGACGGGTCGGTGGAGCCGATGGCGCCGCGGGGCCGGTTGCGCGCCCAGCGCTTGAGATCGCCGACGCGGTAGAGGAGTTCGGTGCCCTGCTTGTCGACCGAGGCCGGGAAGTCCGGGTCGTTGGCACGAGCCCAGCGCAGCGCGGCGAGCGTGAGCTGCGGCAGGTGCTCGGCCTGGGCTGTGCGCAGCCCGACGACGGCGTCGTCCGGCGCCGGGGCTAAGGGCGCGGCGGGCGGCGGCTCGGGGGCCGGTGCCTGGGGGGTGGTGCTCTGGACGTCGGTGAGGACGTCGGGGTCGGCGGCCGGGGCGGGCAGGACGGGCGCGGGTTCGGGTGTGGGTGTGGGTGTGGGCGGCTTGGGCAGGGGTGGACCGGCCTCGCCGCTGGTGTGGACGCCGGAGATCGCCCATTCGCGGGCTTCGGCGTCGGATAGGTTCAGCACCTGTGTCTCCTGGGCGCGGCCGCCGAGGACGACCTGGACGCGGCCGGGGTGCCGGGTGGGGGCGGGTGCCGGACTGACCTCGGGGACCAGCATCCGCCAGGCGTTGAGGGTGTAGCGGACCAGGATGCGGGTGGCGAAGTTCTCGCGCATCTCCGGCCCGCCGATCGCGCGGGCCGTGGCGGACTGGGCGACCAGCAGCACGTGGAGACGGACCGCGCGGCCCATGAACAGGATCTCGGCGAGTGCGTCGATGGCCGGGGAGACCTTCGGGTCGCCGCTCTCGCGGATCCGCTGCCAGTAGCGCTTGAGCTGCGCCATGGTGGCGTTGACCTCTTCGAGCAGGATCACCAGCCGCGGGCCGACGCGCCAGGGCTCCTTCTCCAGGACGTCGTCGCCCAGCTGCTCCGCGAGCCGGATACGGCGCCGGCCTTCCTGAACGAGCTGGATCAGGGCGTCATGGATCTCGGCGATGTCCCGGCAGTACGTCACGCCGGGAACGTCGCGGGCCCAGGTGTGGGAGATCCGCTTGTAGTCCAGGACGTAGGCCAGAGCGCCATGGTGGATGAACTGGCAGCAGATACAGCGCAGGATGGTCGACTTGCCGCCGCCGGTGCCCGCGGAGATCAGGACGTGCGGGGAGTCGTGGTCCAGGTCGACGGAGACCTTCTTCTTGTTCGCCCCCAGGCCGATCAGCGGCGCGGACTCGGGCATCTTCGCGAGGATCTCGCGCATGCCGGGGTCGGACAGGCGCAGCGCCTTGGGCGGGATGTGCCGTTTCTTGACGATGACGTGCGTGTCCTTCCCGGCCCGGCGCCAGGTGAAGGAGACGTTCTCCAGAGCGAGTTTCTTGACGATGAGGTCGGCCACCAGGTCCTCGTTGAACCGCAGATGGGCGGGCACGTCGATGCGTATCGCCGCGTCGTCGTCGTTGAAGTTGACGGGGACGTGGAGGTAGCGGCGCGGGTCGGTCTGCTCCGCGATGCCCAGCGGTACGGCGAGTGCCTGGTGTAGCGGCACCACCCACTCGCGCATCAGCTCGCGGCGCTTGCGGGTGAGGATCCCGTACGCCAGGCCGCCGACGGCCGCGACGGAGGCCGCGCCGATCCCGCCGGTCTGGAGGGCGTGGAGCGTGCCCTCCTTGTCCTCCCACAGGGCCTGGGCGGTGTCCTGGTGCGCCCAGATCCAGGAGTTGCCCCCGCCGGCCGCGCTCAGGAAGCTGACGCGGAAGGTGAGGCGCTGACACCCGGCCCGGTACGACGAACGTGCGACGCGACCCTCGACCTTGGGCAGGACGCGGGTGCCGGAGTGCCAGAACGTGGCGTCAGTCCGCCTGATGCCGTCCATGTCCCGGCCGCCCAGGAAGCGGCCGATGCCGAACATGAGGGCCTCGGCGGTCTCTTCCACCTGCCGGTCGAACTTCGTCTGCGCCATGGCTGTCCAACGCCTCTCGTGAGGGGTGTGCGTGGGGCGTCACGGTGTCGCCGGAACCGGACACCCACCCTGGGCAGGACGCTAAGACGATCTCCCTGTGGATAGATTTCGCTGGGAACGGGTCTGATCTGTCGCCGGATGGCTGTGGCGGAGCTCTCTAGGCTCCGACTATGAACTGGACCAACGCGCTGGCGGTCTTCGGCGCCGTCACTGGGGCCAGCGGCTTGGGCTGGCAGATGTGGAGTCACCGCCTCACGGGCGGCCGGGTGGAGGTCTGGCCCACCCGCCTCAAGCAAGAAGGCCGATGGTGGGTGCGGACCAGCGTGTCGAACGTGGGCCGCTTAGACGTAACGATCGTCGGCTACTCGATCTGGCGGGACATCACCGGCCATCGTCTGAAGCGGGCGCTATGGCGGCTGCGGGCAATCGAGCGACTGGGGTGGAGAAAGGCGCGGCGTACCCAGATGCTGTTCAACCCTTCTGTGCACTTCGGGGCACCGGTGCAGATCGGGAGCGATGCTGAGTGCATCGAGCTGCCATTCGTTCTCAAGGCCGGCTCCATGGTGTCGCTGCCACTCATGGGGTTGGAGGTGCCTGACCGGATAGGCCGGCAGCTTCGTGTATCGGTGCACCTGGGGGCCGGCGGCATCGTCCAAGCTGATGTCCTCGACGACGATGTCTTGGAGCCGCTAAGGATCGACCTGGACGACTACACCGGGTCCTGGTCTTTACACATCGGGCCGCCCACGACCGACTAACCGCGCTGAGGAGGGCGAGTTGGGTCGCCGTAAGGTGCCCGGACCGGATTCCTCCAGGCGCCCTCGTGCCGGATGATGCCCTCCACGCACAAGGGAGGGCATCAAGATGAACAACAGCTTCGGGCCGGACCTGACGGGAATTCTGGCTGCCGCCACCGAGGACATCCGGCGAACCGTCGCGGCGGCGGTCGTGCCGCCGGTGGAGATCCGCATACCTGCGATGGATCACCTAGCCGCGGCCATCGCCCCGCTCCAGCCGACGCTGGAACGTCTGGACGCGATGATGCCCGCCAACTGGCGGGGCAGCCGCCTCAACTACTCGGAGATGATCGCGCTGATGCAAGAGGGCGTTCCACTGGCCTGGGTGCCCCCGGCCGACGTCATCCAGCAGCTGCTCACCACCGAC
The DNA here is from genome assembly GCF_018138715.1 of Streptomyces asiaticus. Taxonomy (NCBI): domain Bacteria; kingdom Bacillati; phylum Actinomycetota; class Actinomycetes; order Kitasatosporales; family Streptomycetaceae; genus Streptomyces; species Streptomyces asiaticus. The sequence continues at coordinate 201,160 of NZ_JAGSHX010000002.1, read as the reverse complement.
GCCCCAGCCTCCCGTGCGCAGGTCATCGACGACTGCCGCCCGACGATCCTCGCCTCCTGCGAGGCGGCTCTCGCATCTGTCACCGACACGCGGTTCATCGCGCAGAGGGCACTGCTCGAAGAGTGCGTGCGCATGGCTGAGCACGGCATGTTCAACGGCGCCCAGGCCCTGGCCGCCAACGTGTGGGACACCCTCATCCGCGGCCTGGCCTTCGCCAATCCCGAATGGCTCAAGCCCAACGGCCAGTGGCAGGGATACCCCAAGGTCCTGGAGAACATCCCGGCCGTGGAGGACGACGACCCCACGATCCGCCAGTTCCGCGAGGCCGCAGCCTTCCTGCCGTTCCCGCAGGCGCTGAAAACGTTCTGGCCGCCGGACCCAGTCCCTCAGAACTTCAACCGGCACGCCACCGCTCACGCCGCCGCGACCACCCAGTACACCCCAGTCAACGCCGTGACCGCAGTCATGCTTGCCGTCAGCGTGCTCCGCGACATCGACGACATGGACTACCCGATAAAGATGCACGCCTGAGCCAGTTCACAGCGCCGGGCCCAGTCCTCCAACGAGAGGTCCGGGCCCCGGCGTCGCGCGAAGGTCGCCTCAGCAGCGGGTTCAGGGAGAAGCGCTCAGCACCAGCGCTCCGTTGTCGTCCCTCCGAGTCTCCCTGAGTTCGAGATGCCCGGATGAGTAGACCAGGGCACCACCGCGGTACAGCTTGTACTGGATCCAGGTGCTCCGTTCCATATCGCGCCGCTGCTGCGGATCAGCATCGGGCAACGTCAGTTCCACGAGCCCGCAGCCGTCGCGGAGAACACCTTGGGACGTGATGCTCCCGGTGATGGTCAGTGAGGTGGTGGAGGCAATGATCTCGACGGTGTCACCGTGCACCGGGCGGTTGCTGGGGGGCAGGATCATGCTGGCACCCCCGCAAGCGGCACCTCGGCGATCGGATGCCACATGATGTGCGCGCCGTCGTGGTGCTGCTCGACGAGATGCAGCCGATCCACGACCACCGTCCCGGAGAGCGGCTGCTCGATGTCTGCCAGCGCAGCCTTCAGGATGACCGCGTCGACGTCCTCAGCGCCGTCCGAGGCGTAGGCGAGGGACATGTGGGGGTAGCGACTCGGTGCGGCCTTGAAAGCGGCTCCTGTGCGGGTCATCACCTGGGTGAGGGTATCCACGATCGCGGCGAAAGGACGTCCGGGCCATCCACTGATCTCCACCGCGAAATTGCCCACGGCGGGCCGGTCGAACGTCAACCTGAAGGGTTGCACCGTCTGCGTGCAGCTTCCGACGTCCTTGAGCAGCGCGTCCGTGTCGACGTCGCTGCTGCTCAGTCCAACGGCGTGCAGGAGGGTGCAGTGCATCCACTGCGTCGGCACGCTCTGCAGCCCCGGCCGAGCAAGTCCCGTGTACGGCGTAGCGAGAGCGTTGGCCTCCTCCGAAGACGGCAGGATGTGCCAGTGCAGATCGCGGCGGCCTGTTGGCCAGAAGCGCCCCACCCACTCAAAGAAGTTGTCCATCTGCGCCTTCCTGTCGCCTGGTATCTGCCCCATCCTCTCGGTGCCGCGCAGCTTGGCACTATGCCCCTTGGCAGTGCTGTGCTCAGGGAGTGTCGCCCGACCAGTCGAAGTGGTCCGGGTCGCCGGGACGCGGTCGTACAGCGAGCGACCACCGGGAAACTGCCCGAGCTCGGTGGGCAGTGCGGCGCCGGTATCGATCTCATCGGTCGTCCAGCCAGTGACGTCCAGGAACAGCCCGTCCAGCGGACCGCCGGTCAGTTCGACGTAGGTATGCCCCGGCCGCAGGCCCGAGTCAGGGCCGTCGTGGTCGCGGCCGTAGACCCTGCCACACAGCAGCTGCTCATCGTCGCCGTTCATCCGTTCAGCGTTCCAGCCGCCACCGACAGCGCGGGCTTGTCCCTGCGTGGCTTGCCCGCGCCGCCGGTTGGGGCTTGCCCGGGTCAGGGACGGAAGCGGGAGAACCAGCCGCTGGCCTTCTGTGCGGCGGCCTGTTCCTCCGCCTCCTGGCGCAGGCGCTCCTGCTCCTGGCGCTTGCGTTCGTCGGCTTCGGCCTGCTGCTCGGCTGCGACGGCCCGGCTCTGGCAGTCCTCGCACAGACGCGGGTGCGACTGGCGCGGCAGACTCCAGTCGCGCCGCTCGACGGCCTTCCACCGGTCGTCGCTGAACTTGCAGCCGCAGTCCGCGCATACCGGCCGCCGCGCCTCGCGGGCCGCGGCTTCCTGCTCCGCGCGGCGCCGTTCCCGCTCGCGCTCAGCTGCGCGTTGACGAGCGAGGGCAGCGTCCTGGCGGGGGTTGCTGATCGCCTCCAGCAGCGGCTGCCGTCCTTGACGGCCGAACCGCCAGAACGCGGGGCCAGCCGGGCCGTGCTCGCGCAGCCAGGGCAGCGTCGTCGCGACGATCGGGATACAGCCGGGGTAACAGTGGTAGCCGCCGTACCCGTCGTACCGTTGGCCCTCCCAGTGACGGCGGGTGAGGTCGGCGACCTTCTTCATCTGCCCCAGGGCGGGGCGCTTGCCGACCTGGTGGAAGACGAGCAGGACCGGCGGGTGCACCTGGTGGTACCACCACGGGGCGGACACATCCCAGCGGGTGCGCCACAGCGGCTTCTCGATGCCGTCGGTGTCCTTCTCCTTGCGCTTGAAGAACCGGGCGTACTTGTCGAACTTCGCGGCGATGAGGACGGCGTCCTCGGTGCAGTTGTCGACCTCGATGAACAGCAGCGGCACGTCGGCTTCCGGGGCGGTGAGGACGACGTCGGCGCGGGCGCTGCCGATCGCGGGGTTCTTCCAGGTGCCCTTCACCGGAAGCGCGACCTCGGTGGCGTAGGAGGCGAGGGTGCCGATCCCGTCTGAGGCGTCGACGGCGGCCTGTGCGGCGGCGACCGCTTCGGGCGGCTCACCCGCGACCAGGTCCAGGTTCGGCTTCGGGCGGATCAGGGCGATGACTGTCTCGTTCACCGTCATCGGGTGGGAGGCCCCGGAGCTTCCCGCGCCCTTGGGCATGCCGCCCATCTCTTCCGGCTCGCGGTCCAGCTCGAGTCCGGCGGCCGCCAGCCCGGCAGCGGTGAGGATGCGGACTTCTTCCCCTCTCTTGGTGCGGCCGCCGTCCAGGAGCTGGCCCTGGTGGCGAAGGTCGTTCGCTGCGGCCCGGTGGGAGGCGGTGCGTGCTTCCTTCTGCTTGGCCGCCGTCGGCTTGGTCGTGTGCCGGTAGGTCAGGTGCGGCAAGCACAGCCGTTGGATCTGGTCGGCGGTGGCGACCTTGAGCACTCCGAGGACGCGCAGCACATCGCCGCGCAGGTCGTTGGACGATCCCGCCTCGTTCGCCTTGCGCTTGCTGGCCATCAGGCTCGCCCTCCCGTCGTCCGCGACCGGCCAGCGGCCGGGCGCCGGCCCCCGGCCGTGGAGGGGACCGGGCCCCCGGACCCGATGCTCTCCCCCACCACCGACAACCAACTCAAGGACAAGGGGAGAGAAGAGGGTTGTGACGACCCGGCGCGGGCCCGCAAACCTGTGGTGACAAGGGGAAATGCCGGGTGCGCGGGTGCCGGGCACGGAAGTGGCTTCGGCAGTGGGAACGCAAGCGCCGGCGGCAGGGCCTCACCGGGACTTGCCCAGCAGCCGACGCGATACGCGCGGCCGGGTCGGACGGTGAGGCGGCAGCGGGCCGGGCTCCAGGATCGCGGACGGGCGCGGCGGCGGGAAGGGGCGGGCCGGTCGGGTGCGGGCACGGTGTCCTCGGATTCTCCGGCCTGATGGCCGGGGCGTCGGTTGTCCGGCCCGCACGCCGGTTTGCGTACGGGCCGGACCCACCGTGAGGAGGCACCCCTTGTCCGCGGTCTGACGGTCACCGCCGAGGGGTGCCCGATTTCGCCTTGACTGCTCCTGGTCCGGGCGGGTCTGTCCGTGATCGACGTCATGGGCCGCGCCCCGCCCCGGAGCAGATCCGACGGGCCGCTGCGGTGCCACCGGTGCGCATTGTGGTGCGCACCGGTGCAGTGCGCGGTGCGCGATGAACGGCGCTCCCCCGCCAGCGGTACGGATTCGGCGCGGTTCACTCCTGCCCGGGTGCGCACGACGCTGTGTCCTCCCTCCCGGCGGTGCGCATCGTGGTGTGGGGTGCGCACCGCGCCACGCACCGCTTCGCTCAGCGTGAAGGGCTTGAGGGCGGGGACGGGCGGAAGAGTTCTCTCCTTGATGCGCAGCATCGTGCACGCATAAGGAGAGGATGCGGGCGGTAGCGAACGTGGTCTAGGAAGAACGTCGCCGATTGCGCACCCCGGCAAGGAGGGGTGCGCAATCGGCCGCGCCACCCTTGCGCAGGCACCGTGAGTGCGCGCATCGCGGTGCGGTGCGCATCGCCGGGGCGCATCGTCCTGCGCACCGGTGCGGCGGTCGGGAGTGAACGCCATCGCCGGTGCGCGCACCGGTGCGCAGGATGTGCTTCGTCGTCGGACGCGGTGCGCACCGCGTCGTTCGGTTCATCCCCGGCGTCGCCCGTGGTAGCGCTGGGGCTGCCACGGCGGGTTCGGCTTGCCGTTGGGGTACTGCCGCGTGCGGCGACGGCGCTGCGGCGGCTTCGGGGGCGGGTAGAGCGCCGCTCGCAGCCGGATCGCGTCGGTGATTCGCTGGAGCTGCTCCAGGCGCTCCGGCGAGAGGTACAGCGGGGCTGGGTCAGCCATGCGGGCCTCCCTACTCGGGTGTTGGTCCTGTGCACCCTGGCCCCTCTCCGTCACCTCCAGGACGTGCGCGTCGGCCGCGTCCCGGCAGACGCTCCGGCGACTTCGTCACCCGTCCCGCGAGACGGGGCCCGCCGCTGGCCCGGCGTACCAGGCGGCGCACGCGCTGACGCCCACGGGCGGGTCCGTGGGCATCAGCGCGTGGCGTCTGTCAGCTCTGCTGCATGGCCTTGAGGTCCCGCAGCGTCAGCTCGTTCCTGCCGCGGTCGGCCGCGCTGCTCTCGGTCCAGGCGAGGATCGCGGGGTGCGCCTTCTCATACGGGGCGCCAGCGGCCGTGTTCTGTCCATCGGAGTCGGCGACCTGGGTGAGGTAGGCGGCCAGGGCGTGCGGGCCGCCGCCGCTGTAGCCGAGGTTGTAACCGAGGGCGTTGCGCTGCGGCAGGATCGACAGGAGCCCCTTCTCCGTCCGGGCCCAGAACAGGCCGCGGCCGGTGATGAAGGAGCTGAAGGTGTCGTCAGGACGCAGGTCGAGCGGCGCGTACGTCTGGTAGGTCCACTGGTCCGTGCCTCCCTCACCGCGGTGTTTGAAGTGCTCGCCGACGACGGGCAGCCCGAACTCGGGGTCGTAGAAGGCCCGGCGGCACACACAGCCCGAGCCGCCGACGGCCGACGGGCTGTCCTTGTCCTCCGTAACGCACGGGTGGAACAGAGCCGGGATCTGCGCCCGCTCCACGAGCGTGCAGTGCATCGCGTTCGGCTCGCAGCGCACCAGCCTGCTCAGCCACTCCTGAAAGTGGGGTGTCCGGGTCTGGGACGCCTCGATGGACACCCCGGCGTTCAGCGATCCCGAGGCGACGCCGAGGCGCGCCTCGGTGTAGAGGACGAAGTGCAGGTAACCCTTGGTCGGATCGGTCAGGTTCAGGTCGACTGGCTCGAAGGTCAACGTGGCGCTCCAATACGAGGCTGTACTTGGTGGGCGGCGGGATCAGGAGACGCGATGTTCGGGGCGCAGGGTGAGGCCGCGGTGCAGGAACTGCTCGGTGTCGGCCGACCCGGGCCCGAGGGCCTCCCGGCTCGGGTGCCAACGCTTCTCGATTCTCGACCCGCACCGAGGCCACGACGGAGTGAAGGCGCAGATCGGCCACACGCTGGCCGGTCTGCATCCATCAGCGGTCACGGGCCGCTCCCCTGCCCTGGTCAGGCCGGGGCGTGTGGTGCTGCTGCTGGTCGGTGGGACGGTCCGCGGCGGCCGGTCGCTCCGGCCGCTGCCGGTCGGCGATAGCGCGGCGGCGGGCGTCGGCCTCGCGGGTGAAGGCGGCGAGCCGGCTGAGGTTCTCCGGCGTGCGCAGCCACGTCGCGGGGTCCGTCGTCCGGCCCTCCAGGTGCTCCGGCATCGCGGCCTGCTGGTGGGCGTGGTGGGCGGCGGCCGGATGCGCGGGGGTGAGGACGGTGGGCCGGTCCGGGTGGTCGACGGCGTGCGGTGTGGTCGCCGCCTGGTCGTGGTTGTGGTCCTCGGTGTGCGCGGTGGCTGAAGCGGTCGCGGCGTGGGCTTCGTCCCGCGCTGCGGCGGGGGCGGCGCGGGCGGTGCGGATTGCGTTCTGCAGGGCGAGGCTGGCGACCTGGGCCCGCTCGTATCTGGTCGCCGCCCGCGGCGGCTTACCCGTACCGGCGATCCACCAGCGGGCGGGGCGGCGGAAGTCGGCGGTGTAGGTGATCTGATCCAGTTCCGGGCTCCGGCGGCCGGGCCGGGGCACGGTGAGCTGGCGTGTGTGGCGGGTCAGGGCCTGGTCGGCGATGTAGTCGTCCAGGCCGGGCGGGCACGCGCGGCCGCGGAGGGTCTCGGCGAGGTGCCGGCGGGCTTCGGCGAGGACATGGCGTCGGGCGAGCGCACCGCGGACGGTGTAGACGACGGCGGCGACGTCGATGGCGGCGAGCCCGGTGTCCACCAGCGGCTGTACCCGGGCCCGGATCGCCGCACCTGCCGCACGGCACCGCCGAAGGAGTCCGTCGACCAGTTGCTGCCCGAAGCGCCGGATCGCGGACGCGCGCCACCACGCGCGCAACTGGTGCAGGGGACGCGGGGTCTTCTTCTCCGGGCGGGTGTTCTGCGCCGCCCACCGCCCGAGCCCGTGACGGGCGCGCTCGCCGGGCAGCCGTCCATGGTCCTTCACGTACTGGTCGGTGATGCCCTCCAGGGCGTCCTCGATCTGCTGACGGCGAGTGGAGGACCAGTCGATCAGCTCCTGGCCGACGCCGGCTATTTCCATCACCGGACGCAGGCCGGGTGTGACCTCGCGGGGCACGGTTGCCAGTCCGAGCTCCTCGCACACCTCCGTCGTCATCGTGAGGGTGTAGAGCGTCCCGGCCGCCACGACGTGCTGGTACAGGCGCCGGGTGTCCAGCGCGTACCAAGCACCGTCGGGGCGCTGCACCCGGTTGAAGATGAGGCAGTGGTCATGGAGTAGCGGAGAGCCGTCTCGGTTGTCGAAGTGCCTGAACCTCGCGACGATCAGAGCCGGTGTCTTTGCACGCTTGCGGCCGGAGGACCACCGAGTCTCTGCAATCTCATCCTCCAGCCAGCGCAGCACGGTGGCGATGGCCCGCTCGTGCGCCCGCTCGATGACCCGCCGGGTGTGGTCGTCACCCAGCGCCCACAGCACGGTCAGGGACGCCTGCGGCCGGAACACGAAGTCGAGCGCGAGCAGCGGCGTCTGCTTCCGCTTCTCGATCTCTTCGATCGGCTGCCCAAGAACGGTATCCAACCGCGCCGTGTCGGGGTCGACGCCGTCGTCCAGGCGCTCACGCTCCATCCGGTCGGCATCCGGATGCCGGCCCTCGCCGAACAGCAGCTCCATCTGCCGCTGCGTCACCGTCTCCCCGGCCGTGAGCCCAAGCGCGGGCAGACCACGGCCCATCCACACCCCGGGCGGGAGACCAACTTCCTTCTGAGCGGCCTTGAGCGGCTTGCGGGCCGGACGGCGACCATCCCCAACGGCCACGCCCCGCAGGTAGTACCGCCACGCATTCCCCGGCTGCACCTTCGCAACACTGATCATCCCCACAGGGAACACCGGCTCTGACCTGCGAAAAAGCCCCGATCCCATGGGGCGGGAGGGCTCAGCAGAACTTCACCGCCGGTCCCGCACGGCGGGCACCGGCAACGACGTCGCGCCCGCCCGGCGGGCACCGCTTTTAACGCTCAGGGCCCATGCAAATACTGCGCGACGACCAGCCACCCACACCACACACACCCAAAAAACCAACAGCAGCCGCCTCCACCGTCAACCACCGCGCACCTACGTACCGCTCCCCCGCCCACCGGCCAAAGACGCTCCACCCTGCACCACGTCACCGACTCCCTTCACCCCAGACAAGACACCCACCGCCCCCGGCACTCGCCGGGGGCTTCGTGCTTCCTGGAGGACCGCGTGCCGACCTACGAGGCCCTGCCCCGCTTCACCACCGACCTCCACCACCTCACACCCGAACAGCGCCGACGCTTCTGCCAGGTCGTCACTCGAGCCTTCGTCCCAGACCTCCGCGCCGGGTGCTTTCGCCCCGGCCTGCGCATCAAGCGCGTCCGCTGCCTACCAGGCGTCTACGAACTCACCTGGGCACCGGACGGACGCGCCACCTGGTCTTACGGCCGGGAGAAGGTGAAGGGTGCCCGCCACATCGTGTGGCGCCGCATCGGCACCCACACCATCCTCACCGGTCCCTGAGCCGAGGGCGGTTGGAGGTGGTCGGTCAGTGGTGCTCAGCCCACCATTCGATCCACCAGAAGCCGAGGCCGGCGGCGCCGGTGCCGATGCCGTAGCAGGCGCCGCGCAGCATGTGGGCGGCGATGGTGCGTCGACGTCGGGCGACCCAGCGCTTCAGTCGGCCGATTCGCCGTTTACTTCCCGATGGTTCGGGATTGAAGCTATTCTTCACCGGAGGTGCTCCTCTGCTGGGGGTGCATCGTCGCGAGGGGCCCGTCTCGACCCGTTGGCCTCGGAACCGGGGGTCGGGAGTTGGGCTCCTTGTGCTTTTCGAGGGCGTTTCAGTAGCGGCTGGCGAAGGCGTGGAGGCGCTCGGCGAGCTGCTGGTCGGGATGGCCGACGAGGCCGTCGCGTGCGCGGGCGAGGCGGTCGACTTCTGCGTCGAGGTCGGCGGTCGGAGCGATGGTGGCGGCGTCGTGGTGGCGGACGTACTGCTCGAAGGTCTTGAAGAACCGGTTGTCCAGGATCTCGATGTCCTCGGGGGGTCCGTCGTCGCCGATGTCCTGGTCGCGTTCCCGTTTGGCCTGTAGCAGCCAGTGGGCTGCTTCGCGTTCCTCGCCGCGGCTGAGGTGGTGGAGGTGGAGGCAGTAGGCCGCGCCGCGGACGTCGGCGCTGGCGGCCAGTTCCCACCAGAACTGGGCGCTTTCGGGGTGGCCGGTGAGGTGGAGCAGGCAGGCGAAGACCTGGACGCCGTGGACGTCCAGCGGCGTGGCGGTGTGGAGCGGGTCGGGGGCGTTCTCGTCCAGTTCGGTGACGAGTTGATCGACGTGGGCGGCTGCCTGGGGGCTGGTGAGCCACCAGCGGGCAACGGCCTTCAGCCGCTGTCCGGCTTCCGGCGCCCGCTGTGTCTCCAGGCCGGGGAGGATGTAGCCGGCCTCACGGGCCAGGCGCCGGAGTCCGGCGGCCACGTCGAAGTGGTGCTCGCGGACCGGCGGAGCCGCGTCAGCCAGCAGCTGGTCGATGGTGGTCATGGGCTACTCCCCCTGGTTCTTGGTCTTGCGCGTGGTCCTGCCGGTCTTCTTCGTCCGGCTGGTCCTGCCCAGCGCCTGGGCCAGGCGCTCGCGGGCCTTGCGGCAGTGGTAGTCCACGGTGCTGGTGGTGATGCCCATGTACCAGGCGATCTCCTCGGCGCTCTTGTTCATCCACCCCCGCAGCACGATGGCGTCGAACTGCTTGGGCGGCAGCTTGGCGAGTGCCTTGTGGACCGGGTGGTCGCCGCTGGCGAGCCTGGCCTGCGTGTCGAGCAGGGCCTGGGATATGACGACCCGGCGCATGATGGCCCAGGTCTGCTGCTGGAGGTTGCTCTCCGCCAGCAGGGTGTTCCAGTTCCGCAGGATCTCGATGAAGGCCCGGTGCACCGCTTGCTCGGCGGCCTCAAAAGTCTTCAGGTAGGCCAGCGCGTACTGGTGATACGCCTCCTGGTTGGTGATGTAGTGCGCCTCGAACTCCAAGGGGAGCGTGAGGGGTTCCCCGAGCGACGGGCTGTCATCCTCGAACAGGTCGCCGTTTGCGGTCACGAAGGTCCTCTTCTTTGAAGACATGGCGGGGGTGCGGCACCCGGGTTCGCGGATGCCTAGGCCGAGGGGGCCTGGACACCACCTAAGTCGTATTGACGCGTAGAGACGCATGAACGACCCAAGGAAAATCACTACGCGAAACACTACGAATGCGGAAGGTGATATTCGATACCGCTAAGTAACCGCTCATGAGCTGAGTGTTTACGACTGCGGCGCCCCGCCGAGCGCCGTCGGGCGCGGCCGCCGCCGTGTTGCACATCACAGTTTGAAGGGGGCGTGCAGGAAGTGGCACGCGCCCCCTAATACCCCCCGTGCGGGTGAATCACCGCATCCACCAGCGCGTTGGAACGACAACCCCGACCATGTCGCCTCCGCACGGCCCTGCCCGAGCGGCCGCGCGAGCCCCGCCAGCCGCCACCGCGGGCCGCCCTCGACCCCAGCCCGGGGTCCTGCCGCGAGCCTCGACCGCACGTCTTCACGGGCCCCAGCCCTGCCGCGACACCGCGCCCATCGAGGACCGGGCCGTCCGTTGCCCCCTGCACGTAGAATCGCGCACATGTCTGATCTGGCGACCGATGAGCTGATTGACCTGCAAAAATCCGCAGATGCTGAGCACGCAGGGCTCGCCGGGCTCGACGGTGAAGAGCATCGGGCCCGCTGGGAGCAGTGGCGCGTGGCGGCCGAGCGGGTGCAGGCGGCGGTGACCGAACACGCCGCATCGGCCGGGTTGAAAAGGTGCGAGGTGGAGCAGGCGGTGAAGAAGGCCGCACGGCACTCAGAGGACGCTGCCGGGGCTTAGCGTGGCAGCGCCTTGTCCGGGCGGCAGACGTCGCATATCGCGATGTCCGGATGGGCCTGACTCTCGGCCGCTTCGCGGGTGGGAATGAGTGTGTGCTCGTTGCGGACCTGCCAGCAGTCGCGGCGGTGAAGGCGGCGGGAGGGGGCATCCTCGGTGTACTGGTGGAGCCGCTCGATCACCCACTGGCGACCCGCGATCGCCCCGTCCGTCGGCACGAGCGAGTAGTCCTCGCCCGGGATTTTGGCGATCCGCTCAGACTCGACGCTGATCGGGGTCGGGGCTCCCATCGTCTTCGTGGTGCCATCAGCCCCTTCGTGCCGCGCCGGGAGGATGGCCTCGCACTCATACCACCAGCGGCCGTCCCTCGAGCGATGGCGGACAGTGACCACGACATCCAGCTCCTGACCGTCCGGCATCGTCGCCCTGGCCCACGGTCCGGCCTTCGACCGCCACTCCTCCTCAACGCTCACCGTTCGATTCTAGTTCGAATATGGGGGTGCGGACTGCCCCGGGGCATCACCCCCATGCCTCGCATAGGCTGGGAAACCCCAGGGGGGTGCCTGTGGAGGTAGCCATGCGCCCCGTATGGAGCGGAGCAGTCAGCTTCGGCTTGGTGACGATTTTTATCTAGACCTGGCGCCTGTCTGCCCGGGTCAGAGCAGCGTGAATGGCTGAGGGACGTAAGGTCAGTCTCGTCAACGCAGGTCGTCAATGGAGGACTGGCCGCGGGAGTGTTGAAGCGGGCTCACAGGTAGCAGCCGACTGCCGAGTAGTACTGCGCAGGCCCCGACGGTCAGCAGCCCGCCGGCGAGGAAGACCCCTCGCACGTCGGCGAGTGGCAGGACCAGTGCCCCGATTGCGGCGCCGGCCGCGATGCCGGCGTTGTAGGCGCCTGAGTTCGCCGCGAGGGCGATATCCGTGCGGCCCGGCGCGCAGTGCAGCATCTCGTTCTGGGTGACCATGAACACCGGTCCGAGCGCTCCGCCCATGAGGACCATGAACGTCACCGCTGCGACCGGATGAGTGCCGACTGCGTGCAGGCCGAGCATGCCTACCGCCTGCGTGGCTATGGCCGTGGGTAGCGCGGACTGTGGGAAGCGGTCCAGCAGCGCTCCGGTGATGCTCACCCCGGCCAGGCAGGCGACACCGAAAACCACGAGCAGGACGCTGACCGTGCTCGAGGAGAATCCGCTCACGTCGCCCAGGAACTTCACGATGTACGTGTATCCGGTGAAGGCCCCGGTGGCGGACAGGGTCCCGGCCGTCAGCACGGTCGCGAACCGCCGGACGTCGGGACTGGTTGCGTAGGCGGCGGGTTCTTCTTCCGGAGGCGAGGTCGGCAGCAGAACGGCGATCGTCACCAGAGAGACGAGTCCCAGAGCCGCCAGCATGGCGACGGGCACCTGCCAGTCGCTCTGTCGGCCCAGCCAGGTCCCGGCGGGAACACCGAGCACGAGGGCGAGAGAACCTGCGACGGACAGCGCACCGACCACACGCCCGCGGACCTCGGGCGCGAACAGGCCCACCGCGACCGGCCCCATTACGGCCCAGAACAGCGCCTGGGCGAGCGCGGTCAGCAGCCGCGCCATGAGCAAAAGCCAGTAGGAGGGGGCCAGGCTCGCGATCAGACTGGACACGACAAGCGCGGTCAGTAGCCCTGTGAGCACATGGCGTCGGGGCACGGCCCGCGTGACGTGGACGAGCGGCAGAGACGCGAGTGCCACCGCCACGGCGTAGCCGGTGACCAGGAGACCGACCGCTGACACTGACACCCGAAGGCTTGCGGAGATGAGCTCCAGCAGGCCGATCGGCAGGTTCTCGGCTGTGTTGAAGGTGAAGGCGGCGAGCATCAGGGCCGCGAGCACCGCTGACCTGTGCCATAGAGCCGGTTGCCGCGTGACCGTATGGCCCCTTGCTGCCCTCGCTCGTTGCTCTTGCTCCGTGGCACCCTCCATGGAGCTACCTCACTGGGCCTCCGGTCACGCCGCAACCGAATTCATAGTGCGTGCCGCCGCTGCGGTCGTCGACCGCAGCGGCAGCCTGCGTGAACCACCCCGCTGACCCGAAGGTCGGCTGGCGTACCACTACGGTCGCGGCCATTGTGAGCTCGAGCGGCTCTACGGGCCATGGCACGGCAAACAGCCCCGTCCTGTACGTGCTCTGCGCGTAGTGGGACGTTGGAGGGCCAGTGGCATTCGGGTGATCCTCGGCCCCAGGGCTTCCACTCGCCGTAGAGAGGATCGACCGTGATCTCGGACCACGACATGCTCTGGCGCCGCTGTGCGCACCTGGGCCGTGTTCTGCTGCCACTGATGGACCAGGAACCATGGCGACGGGTACGTCGCCACGAGAACCTGCGGACCTGGGGCATCGACACGGTCGAAGGTGAGCGCCTGATCGAGATCTTCGCGGCTATGGCTGCCCACGCCGTCGCGGCCGAAGCTGCCATGTCCACCGCAGAATTCGACGCTCTACCCCTCAGTGCCGTGGCCGAGGCGGCGACCGGCAAGCGCGACATCGAACTGCTCGCCGGGCTCCCGGACACCTTCGCCGACGGCCGTGATGGACAGGCCGTCGACCTCTTCCGCCTGTACGCCTACAAAGGCGAGCAAGCCAGTCGCTGGCTCTTCCAACTGAGCAGGGAACTGCACCACGCACTGCTCGTCCTCGCCGAACGCTCGCCGATGCCGTCCCCCACGTGCGGAGACGTCTTCCATCGGGCGGCCGAGGCTGGCCTGCTGCAGTGATCACGGAGATCAGACATTCTCGAAGGACGCGCTCCGGGGCCGGGGTCTTCGGCGCCGGGGTGGCAGGCGGTCACCAGTGCTGTATCGGTGTCCTCAAGGTTGCGTTGGCTTGCTCACTCCATACGCGGCTGTGGTAGACATCGCGACGAGCGGTTCACGCTTGGAGCAGGGCGACCAACTCACGACGTTCGTCATCCGTCATACGAGCGTGGATGAGCTTGGCGACCGCAGGTACATCACGCCATGGCACCATCTGGACAGCGTCTTGCCCCTCGCTCCGATCCGTGGAGTCCCTTCCCCGATCGGCGGGCTGCGCCGGCACGGGGGCAGACGTTGTACCAGTCGCCGTCTTGGCCGGCGTCTGGGTGGTCGCTCCCTCCGCCGATGCCTCTGTGGTCGTCTGACCTGCGTCCTGAGTTATCACGGCGTGATAGTCGTCAGTCTTCTGCTTTGGGGTAGAGCCGGGGGTTGCGGCTGGAGTTGCCGCCTTCTGGCTGTTTCGCTTCTGCTCTGCTCGCCGCTTGGCTTCTGCCGCTCGGGTGTCCGCGGCAGCCCGCTGTTCGGCGGGGCTGAGCTTGCCAAGGTTCCGGACGTGTTCGACTTGCCGCTCTCCGCTGGCCAGTTCGGCCTGGAGGTCGGGGGAGAGCTTGAGCAGTGACAGCTTGGAGGAGATGGTGGCCTGGGGGAGGCCGAGCCGTTGCGAGGCTTTGGTCTGGCTGCCGTAGAACTTGACCAGCGAATCCAGGACGTGGGCCTGCTCGAGGTCGGTCATGTCGTCGCGGTGGAAGTTGGCGACGAACGCGGCCTCGAGGAGGGCCTCATCGGTTGCCACGCGGGCGTCGTCGACCATCACTTTGATGGTGTCCTTGCCTGCGCGGCGTGAGCCTTCGAGGCGACGGTGGCCGTCCACGACGACGTACTTGGCGCCTTCGTCCAAGTCGTCGGCGCGGTCGGGGCGTTCCTGTAGGTAGGCGTCGATGCTGGCGACGGTGATGGCGTTGATGACGCCGAGTTCCTTGATGCTCTGCGTGATGTCCTCGAGATCGCGCAGATGGTCGCGGGGGTTGTCGGGGTTCTGGCTGATCTGCCCGACGGGCAGCTCTGTGGGGTCGGGTACGCCTTCGGTGCGTGCTCCGGTGGCGGCGCTGATCGCGGCCCTCCGGGCGCTGACGGGCCGGGCCTGGCCGAAGGAGGCGCTCGCTCCGAGTTTCGATGCCTTGCTGCTCATGAGATCTCCCGTGCCAGGGCGCGCATGCCTACCGCCTGATCGCACTTGGGGGAGTAGGCGAGGAGGGGGCGTTTCACGCGGACAGCTTCTTTCTGTTCCTTGAGGTCGCCGATGACGCCGACGACTCGGGGGTCCCTTATGTCCATCCAGGCTTCGAGGGAGGAGGTGGCGATGTAGCCGCGGCGTGCGTCGTAGTGGTTGACGACGATGCCGAGGTAGTCGATGTCCAGGCTGAGGTCTGTTCCGAGGTCTTCGATCTGGGTGGTCAGGAGGGTGTAGGCGTCGGCTGAGCTGTCTTCGGCCTGGACGACGACGAGGGCGCCGGAGGAGCCGGGAGGTTCGTTCTCGCGGCGGCGGCCGTAGTAGACGGCGGCGTCCATGCTCAGGCCCAGGCTGGGCGGGCAGTCGACGATGATGACGTCGAAGTCGGCTTCGATCGGTGCGAGGGCTCGTTCGAGAGCGGCTTCACGTGCCCGGACGCCGGCGAGTTTGACGTCAAGGAGAAAGGCGTCGTTGCAACTGGGCAGGAGGTGCAGGCGGTCGCCGAACTGGTCGCCTTCGATAGGGACGATCAGGTCGCGGAGCTTGCCGGCGGGTTCGCCGCCCATGTGCTTGGTGAGGCTGTCACCGTCCATGGGCAGCGGGGTGTGCCCGAGTTGCTGGGTGAGATGGCACTGGGGGTCAAAGTCCACGAGCAGGACACGCAGGCCGAGGCCGGGCCGGTCCTCTATGGCCAGCGGGTCTGAGCCGCTGTCGCTGGTATCGCCCGCACTCTCCTTGAGCAGCGCTGCAGCGAAGTGCTTGGAGATGCGCACCGGGTAGAGAGCGTTCGAGTCTTCCGCCATGGCCTCGCCGGTGCCTGCGGCGACAGCGGTCTTCCCGACGCCGCCTTTTTGGTTGCAGGTGATGATGCGGCGGGGGATCTCTGGTCTCTGCACGGTGGGCGCAGGGTGTTTTTGCAGCCAGAGCTGTACGGCCTGGGCGAGGGCCTGGGTGATCGAGACCTTGCGATCGGATGCCGTGGTCTTGAAGGTTTCCCACTGGCCTTGGGGGAGCCAGGTGGAGAACGAGTCGGCGCCGGATGTGTCGACATTGGGCGGGGTCGACGCGAGGTCGCACCAGTAGGCGATGCCTTGCGTCACTGCGCTCTGGATCTCGGTGCCGAGTTGGGCTGCACGGACTTTGAGGTCCTGGCGGAGCCACCCGGGGAGTTTGGAGACGACCTTCTCGCGGTCGCCAGCGGAAGCGGGATAAGCCATGCCTGACACCTTACTAACGAGCGTGATCCAATCAAGCACAGACACGTTACCTAGGTAGCAACCGGCTCTGAGGTATCACGCCGTGATAATTGTCCTGTCTCAAACGATCGTGGGCAGAGTGGAGCCGGTGACCTGGGGTGCCCACGATCGGATGAGACGAGTGCGGGCTTCATGTCTCAATTGATCGTGGGCGTCCGGTGCCGATCAGCTTGATCTGAGAGGCTCGTTCCATGACGGAGCGGGCTGGTGTTGTGCAGGGTGAGGTCGTCAGCCAGGGGAAGTACGCGCGTGTCGAGCGGGAGCGACGGTTCTTGCTTGCGGGGCCTCCGGCTCCTTCGTCGGTCACAGTCACTCGTATGATCACGGACCGGTATCTGGTAGGGACACGTCTGCGTCTGAGGCGGGCAGAGCGCCCGGATATCGGCGGTTGTGAGCTCAAGCTCACCCAGAAAGTGCCTGCTGATCGGCCAGGTGCCGTGCAAGGGCTGATCACGAATACGTACCTGTCCGAGGCCGAGTACGACGTGCTCGCCTCGCTGCCGGCCGCGGTGTTGTCCAAGACACGGTTCAGCGTTCCTCCCCTGGGCGTTGATGTCTTCGACGGCCCTCTGGAGGGCTTGGTCCTGGGGGAGGCCGAGTTCACCAGCGATGAAGAGGCGCTGGCTTTCGTGCCGCCTCCGGAATGCGTGGCTGAGGTGACGGATGACGTTCGCTTCACCGGAGGGAGACTTGTCGGGGTTGCCCAGCGGGAGTTGTTGGCGTGGCTGGCCGAGTACGGAATCCGCCCGGAGACTCCTCAGTAGTGGGGAAGGGACAATAATCACGCCTTCGGTACGAGGTATCGGTGCAAGCGCCTTCCGACTATCACGGCGTGATAATCGATGCCGAGAGGCCGGACGCGTTCATGCAGACGGCTTGAGCCCGTCCAGGGAGCCTCGCCGAAACGTGCCCCGCACCGGCTCTCAGTGGCCGTAGGACGGCTCGAAACAGCCGGTCTCCATGAATGGCCCGTTGGTCTTGACCTCGTAATTGATCTTCTGGACGAACGCTGTGACGCAGGCGTCGTCATGAACGCGAAGGCCGATCAAGGCGCCTTCAGGAGTGACGTTGTGGTCGACCTCGTAGCGCGGATCCATCTCCCGTACGGTGAGCGTCCCGCCGAAGTGCTCTCCCTTCGGCCCGGTCCGCTCCTCTTCGTACCCCAGTTCAAGCAACGCCGCGCGCACGCTCTTGGGATCCCACTTCTTCTGCCCCCACAGTCGCTTGAGCACGGGCTCGATACGGTCGGCTTCCTTCTGAGCGTCCTTGGCACTGGCGGCGGACATCTCACCAGAGCGACGGTAGGCATTGTTGTCCCCGTGGTGCGGGGCACCGTCGACGATCCCGGGCTCCACGTAAGGAGAAGCGCCGGGGGAACTGGAACTGGAACTCGGGGGTGTGGTCGAAGAGCCGACTGCCACGTCCGTGCCGCGCTGCTCACCGCAGGCGGTCAGGGACACGACAGCACCCAGTAAGAGAGCGGTCGCAGCGAAGTGTCTGCGTGCTCCCAGTATCAAGGTAAGCATGCGCATGACTCTGCCATGACCGCGGACGGATGCGGGTGCTGTGAGACAGAGTGCAGCGCTGGCCAAGAAGGGTGCATATCACGGCGTGATAGTTGGAGCACGGCGGAGTCGCGGGGGAGTGGGGGCTGCTGGTGAAGCCGCTCGGTTCCGGGTGGGCTGGGCTGGTTGTGGCTGCTTGGAGGGCCGCCAGGGACCTCGATCTGCACCCAGGCCCTGTGCGGTGCCGCATCGGATGTGATCTTCCCTCTTTCAAATCCGCGCCCTCGGTACGGTGAGCCTCATGACCGACGACATAACGCGGATGGCGGAAGCGTGGGCTCGCGTCGAGGCGTGGCTGTGTGAGTATGCTCCGGCCTCGGCCGCCCTACTGCGGTCTCCCGCTGGCGAGGAGGAGATTGCTGCTCTGGAGGAAGAGATTGGGCTGCGCCTGCCGCCCGTGCTGCGCGCCTGGTACCGGCTCCACGACGGTGCGATCGGTTCCTGGCCCGAGGACGCCATTGAAGAGTGGGCGGTGGCTGGCTGGCTCCCGATGCACCGGACGTGGCTAAGGCTTGAGGAGGTCAAGCGCCTGTACCTGACGCAGGTCCAGGACTGGGAGCGCGAGCCCGGTCTGATCCCGATTGCCTGCAACCCCGGCGACGGCTGGTACGGCCTGTATCTCGACGCCCGTGAAGGCGAGCCCACATATGGGAACCTCGGCACCTGGGCGGTCGATCAGGAGAGCGAGCCCCTGCCAGGCGGCACCGATGGCTGGCCGCTTGCGGACTGGCTGGAGGCCACTGCCGCGGCCCTGGAGGAACGCCGCTGTCTGCGGATGCCGGATGGCACCGAGAACATCCATGAGACGCCGGTGTTGAACCGGGGCGGACTGGACTGGGTCCACGCCCGTACCGGCGTCGAGGACGGCATGCGGCGCCTTACGGACCTGTAGGTGATCACGGCGGCCAGTGCGGCGAAGGGAGGCTGATTCCCCGCACCGGCCGCTTGTGTTTCAGGGGTGCCTTACGGCTTGGGGACGGTGCACGTCACGATCGCCTTGCTGGCGTCGCAGTGCGCGAACTCGGGGAAGGCCACCCAGTACTCGTCCTTGTCCAGCAGGTGGAACTTGCCCGGGGCGGAGAAGTTCCCGGGGAACCCGGCCATCGAACCGGAGTTGATCCAGCCCGACATCGTGGAGCGGCCGCAGACCTCCTTCCAGATCGGTGCGGCGGTGCGGATGTCGTCGTACAGGTGCCATTCCCCCTGGGTGGAGCGGGTGGCGTAGGTCTGCACGCACTTGTCGCCGGAGGTGACCTCGTTCAGGCCGCCTTTGGCAGCCGGCATGCCGCCGCTGTTGTAGGAAGCGGCGTAGGCGAACTCATCGCAACTCGCCGAGTCTTTGTTGTTCGGTGTCAGCTCCGGCACGGTGGTGGCGTCGGGGTTGCCGGACTTGGCTGCCCAGCCGTCCGGGCAGATGACCTTCCGGTCGCCCCTCCTGTGGTTCCTGGTAGGCGTCCAGGTCGACCTTCGGCGCGTTCTTGTCCGGCTCGGGGAGTTTGATGTCCACGGACCGGCTGCGGATGCGGAACTTCGCCCACGGTGACCATGTCGTCTCATACAGGCTGCCGTCGTAGGCGGAGGTGTGGAAGGTGTAGGTCGTGCCCGGCTTAAGCTTCCCGTAGGGGACGGTGACCTCTGCGGTCTTCCCGGACGCCACGTAAAGACTGGGCGGGGAGGGGGGGAGCACCGCAGAGCTGGGTGGTGCCGACCCCCGCGTACTTCACGCCCGAGAGGGCTCGCGTCCTGTACGACTGGTGGCATCAGGCTGCTGTCACAGCGGTGTCCAATGCTGCCCAGTTCATGAGATTCACCAGCCGACAAGCGCGTCGCGGTGCCAGACTCACCGTATGACGATTCAGGGGGTTCCATCCGAACTTGCACACTATTACCCCGGTTGGATCTGGGATGAACGGTCCGTGGGCCAGATGAAGAGCCTTCTGCTCTACTTTGACGGGCTCGCGCTTCTTCTGCCCGAAGATCACTTCTGTGCAACGGTGGCTCAAGAGGCGGAGCTAGCGCAGCCCCTGCAACAGGCTGGCCTGCTGCACAACTTTGCGCCAGGAACCTGGCTGGATACTGACACTGCTCGAACCATCCAACAGGCGGCGGCACACAGCCGCCGGGCAGGCGGCCCCGCTTTCATCAGCATGGGACATTTGGCGGCGACGGAAACCATCTCCACTGCCCACCTCGTCGCCGAACTCGCTAGCGCTCACCTCGTCGTAGAGCAGATGCTGCGCTCAGGAACTGTCATCCGTCGACGGCCAGACCTGGGACCGGACATGGTCGACATGCCGGAACGAGTACGCGCTGCCGTCCTATTGACTGTAGGCCTTGCCGCGCAGACGAAAGTGTCCGATCACCGGATCCACCTGGTCGGTGACCTAAGCCAGGCGACTAGAGCGCGAAGCGGCAAGGCTGAAAGGACAGCACAGATTCTGCACCAAGACATCCTGAATGTCGGCATCGACCTGTCCCAGGTCCCGTTGAACGAGATCTTGGACTATCGGCGCGAACATGGTGCGTCGTACAAGGCCTACGCTCAAGACCTTCGGCAGTTCGTCCGCGGGCTCGAAGCCGCCGAACCTATTGACCGCCCACGGATGCTGCACGAGCGGTCAGAGTCGATCGCGGACCACGCCTCACAGCTTCGCCGGGCTCGCCGCGCGTGGGGACGTCCAGTGACAGCGCTAGCGTTTGCGGGTGCTGGTGCGGCCTGGACACTGCACCAAGCCGATGTCTGGGGGGCCGTTTTCGCTGCGCTGGGAGCAGCGGCAGGCTTCTCACGACCTGCCAGGCCAGAATCCCCGTTCAGTTACCTACTTGAGACACAAAGGATTTCCTAGGCATCCTTGTGGACCCGGAGCGGTTCTCGATCGTCTTGGCGCCGGTGAGGATGCAGGTGGCCCACTGCTTGATGGTGATGCCGCGGATCCAGTCGCCTTCCGGCAGCACGGGCTTGGCGGCGCTCATGCGGCTCGCCCCCACAGGTGCGTGCCCGGGCGGCCCGCACGTCGGCCGTTGACGGACGGCACCGTCACGTGCTTCTTGGTGGCGAGCATCGCACGGAACGCGTCGACGGCCGCCTGGTCCTCGGGGGTGAGAGCGCCGGGTGCGGTGGCGCAGCGGCGGAAGAGTCGCTTCATCGGGCGGGCTCCTTTTCACTGGCGGAGTGGGTCCAGAGGAGGGCGAGGCCGTCGTCGGCGGTGCGGGGCACGAGGTGGCCGTGCAGGTGCATCACTGTCTGGGTGGCGTCCGGTCCGCAGGAGGTGAGGTAGTCCCACTGTCCGCCGATGTCTGCGGCGAGTTCGGCCGCGCGGTGCTGGGTGGTGGCGGAGACGACGGGGTCGACGGTGAAGTCGTCGACGTGACATCGCGGGATGACGAGCAGGTGACCCGGGACGCAGCCGCCGCTGCGGGGCACGATCGCGATCGTGTCACTCCACTCGCGGATGATCGTGGCCTTTGCGCCTTCGTGGACGATGACGCAGAAGGGACAGTCCTTCCGCGGGTGTTTGCGGGGGACCGGGGGCCGGTTGATGTGGTGGTGGGTGACCTGGACGCGGGCGTCAACCGCTTGCATGCGCCGTCCGAGCGCATCAGCTATGGCGGGGGCTCTTTTCCGGACTAAGAAGGCCGGGCCCCCGCTTGAGCGCGACGGGGAGCACCGACGTCAGGTGTTCGTGAGCAGCGCCGAAACGGCCATCTCGTGACTACACCCGTTTCGCCCCTGAACCCTGCGGCAGCGAGCCCTCCGCCCTGCCTTGGGGAGAACCGATACGGTCCATCTGCCTCCAGGCCGGGAAGATCACCGGGCACAGCGTGGCAAGCAGATACACACCGCCAACCGCCAGCAGCGTGGAGGACAAGCCGACCGAATCCACTAGGAAGCCCGCGGCCAGTCCGCCCAGCGGAGTGACCAGCTGCACCGAGGCCGTTGTCGCGCTCAGCACGCGGCTGCGCAGGTCCTCCGGCACCGTCTCATACGTCACGGTGGCCATGATGGGGTTGAGCACACCGAAGGCAAGACCCTCTACCGCCATGATCACGGCTAACGGGGTGAAGGTGTCGGTGAAGGCGGCCACCACGAAGCGCGGCAGGCCCCCGATGAGAAAGGCGATCGTGAACACGGGCCACCGCCGAAAGCGGCTACCCACCGCCCCACAAACCAGCGCCCCTGTGAGAGCGCAAACCCCGAACGCCGCGTTCAGCAGACCAAGATCGACGGCACCATCAAGCTCCTCACGGGCATGCACGGGCAGGAGCACAGCACTCCACCCCTGGTCGAGGCCCCTGGTGACCAGCGTCATCAGGCACAGGCCCAGCAGCAGCGGCGTGATCGCCACGAAGCGATATCCTTCCGCGAGTTCACGACGGTAGGCACGCAGCGACGTCGGCTCGGCCCGTCGTTGGGCCTGCGCCTCGGGCAGGCCACGCACTCCGAACGCGAACAGTGGCGCCGCCACGGCGAAGGTCGCGGCATCCACCAACAGGACGTTCTCGGCTCCGAGTACGGCGATCAGCACACCTCCGAGAGCGGATGCCGTCAGCGCCGCACAGCGTGCCGCACCGTCGTACAGCCCGGCAGCCCTGGTCAGCGGCATTCCGGCGCGTTCGGCGAGCGTGGGCAACAGCACGCCGCGAGCGGTTTCACCCGGCGCCCGGAACAGCCCTGTCATCGCCATCAGCACGCACAGCATCCAAAACAGCAGGATGCCGGCGAACTGCAGCAGCGGGATCGCCGCAACGGCGACCCCGCAGGCGAGATCCGAGGCGACACTCACCCGGCGTCGCCCCATCCGGTCGATGACCGGACCGGTGACGAGCGCAGCGAGCACTGCGGGCAGCAGCGTGCAGAACGCGACGATCCCGGCCCTGGCGGCGCTGCCCGTGCTCTGCAGCACGAACCACGGCACGCCCATGTAGGTGAGGCAATTGCCTGCGAGCGAAACGAGGTTGGCGGCAAGAACCGTTGCCAGAGGACGGCAATCAACCGTCCCGAAGTCTTCGGACACTACGGTGGTCTCCCAAAGGGGAAGCGCCCGCCGTGAACGAAGCAGATCAGCCGGCGGGCGAAGCGAAGTGGTCAGCGTCTGGCGCGCATGGCGAGGCGCACCGCGGTGCGGTGTTCACAAGCAGCGCCTCCAACACTTCGCCGGGATGACCACCCGGCACCTCCACGCATTGTGACCTCGGGCACCAGCCCTCCGCAACGACGATCCGTCACAGTGGGCGAGCTCGATCTGCTGACCATCTGGATCTCGGAGCGCCGTGCTTCAACGCACTAGGAGAAGAACACCTACTCATCTGACTGAAGCGGTGGTGCGTCGTCAGTGAAGACAGGCATGCCGAGGTCAACCAGTTGAGGGCGTCCGTCGGTGGGGGTGTTCTTGAGGCTCTTGAGTTTGGCCATCGCGGCGTCGAAGCTGACCCGGAGTCCCTCGACCTCGCCGAGCCAGCCGTTGGCGCGGGCCTCGCGGATGCGTTCGCGGAGGTTCTGGATGATCTCGATGAGGCGGGGCTTCTGGCGGGGGTCCATCTGGAGGACTGGGCAGCGGATGCAGGCTTCTCTGAACTACTTCAGGCCCCGCCCCTACTACCTCTCTTGATGACTTTGACAGTGTGGGTCAGCCGAGCAAGGTGAAGAGCACCTCGTCGACTTCCTCGCCTCGCCCGTTCGCGTAATCCCGCTCGCTGCCGGTGACCACGAATCCGTACTTCTTCAGGACCTGGATGGAGCCGACGTTGTCCGCAGCCACGCGGGCGTGCAGCGGACGCCGCGGTGCGACGCCGAGCAGCTCTCGCAGCGCGGCGGTAGCAGCTCCTCGGCCCCAGCTCGGTGAATGCGGTCATGGGCCGTGGGCTCTTCCTTGTGCGGGGAGGTAGTGCTGCAGGGCGGCCGGGGTCGGTGTCGACGGTCGCCCCGCAGGCATGAGGGGGTGCTTCCGGCCGGGCCGGGGGTGGGGCCACCGCTCAGCCACTGCCGGACGAGCAGGTAGCGGTACTGGCCGCAGTCAGAGAAGACAGCGGCGCGACGTATGTCGGGGCCCGCGGTGAGTTTGATGGGTGCCATGGTTTTCCGTTTCGTGCAGTAAGTGTCACGGACTTGTTGTGGCTTGCGCCGCTTGACGGGGGATCGATGTCGCGGGCCGCGCAGCGGCGCAGCAGCCCGTTCGGGTATTCCGTCGGAATACTGCGGTTGGTTCAGCGCCGTGTGGGAGGGATGAGACGGAGCGCTGGTTGATCATGTGGGAACGCCGAGCAGCACGCTGCCCGAGGCGCCCAGGTACTCGGTCATCTGTCGACGAGTTCAGCCGCGGCCTCATACGCAAGCCGGGCATCGAGGGTCGAGGCCGCGGGGCGCGCGTTCGTCCGTTCGATCTTCCTGAGTGCTCGGACTGCGGCTTCAACGTAGGTCTGTAGGCTGACGATCTGGGTTGGTGTGCGGCAGTCTCGGAGGACCATGGCGATCTCGTCGAGCCAGTCAGAGACGTCCCCGCCGTCGTCCAGGCCTGTTCGGTGCTCGATCAGCCGCTGCGCAACCGGAGCGAGCAGCCCGTGCCGTCGCGCAGCCTCTTGCTCAGCACGACGTTCCTCGGCTGCCCGGAGACTCGCGCGCCGTTCGGCGTCGAGCACTGCCTCTGGTGTGCGACGCACCGGGCTGTCGCTGCCGTGTGAGCCCTCGGTCAGCACTGCGGCTCGGAGCCGGGTCGCCTTGTTGTATGCCGCGCTAGCGGTCTTCACGGCGAGCCCCGACACAAGGCCGGTCCATTCGACGTTCGCTTCCCTGGCGTCCTCGACTGCCTTCGATTGATGGATGTCCGCCTGCTCGCGGAGGTACTCCCACAACTTCACGCGCGCGACAGCTGCCTCGCGTCGCGCGCACTCGTGTTTCAAGGCGCCAGCGTGGGCTTCGAGATGGAGGAGGGCCTGGTACAGCTCCTCGTCTGCCGGCATCCGGTCCACCGCTTCGTCCTCGGCGTCCTCATGCAGCTGGCGCAGTTGTCCGACTAGAGCAGCGGCGTCAAGGTTGCCGATCCGAACGCGCGGCTTGACCAGTGGTTTCGTCGCCGGGACTGACGGTCGGGAGGTTCGTCCTGCCATGCTCCGAGTCTGCCCGCCGAAAGCGATTCACAGAATGTGAATCAGAGAATGTCGTTCGTTCCAACTCGACTCGCCACGACGTTACGGTGTCGGCACCTGCACGGGGCCGGTCACTTGCGGGCCCTCTCGGGGGTTGTCCAGTTCCAGGAGCACGGTTGCGTGGCAGTGGTCGGGCTCACCGTCGCCAGGCAGTGGGCAGGTGCAGGCCAGGTCACGGACTTCGAGACATCCGAGGTCGGCGTGGACGCGGCGGCGGCGAGGGCGGCGTGTTCCACGATGAGCTTCACGAACGGGTTCCTGTCTGTGGTGTCAGCGGTCGGGAGAGTCAGGCCTGGAAGGGAGCTGGCGCCTTTGTGCGCTCTGGGCGGGTGTGGAGTGTGGCGGGGCCTAGGCGGCGAGCCGAGTTGCGAGGGCCGGGTTGGCGGTGGCGATCTGGTCGAGCAGTGGCCGCTTGGGGGCCCACAGGCCCTGCATCCCGCGGGCCTTGACCGGGTGGAGGCGCTGAACGTTGGTGAGCTCCCAGTGGAAGCAGCCTGGCTCCGACCAGGGGGTGCACTCGCCGTCGTCGGAGGGGATGCCAGTGGGGTCGGCGATCGCGATGACGAATCCCTTCACCGGCTGGTAGTCGTCAGGCAGCGCGGCCCGTACGGCGGGCAGCGCGAGCGCCATCTGGTCGACGGTGAGGCCGCCGTGGATGAGCAGGGTTCCTCGCCAGGTCCTGGTCTATACGCGGTTCTCGATGCGTTTTGCGAGGCCGTCCTGGAGGGCGATCAGGTCCGACCAGGGCGGCTGGATGGTCAGCGCGCGGATCGCGGTGGGCTCAGGGTCCTCGGGGGCGGCATGGTGGCGGGAGCTGATGCCCTGCTGCAACAGCTCAAGGTTGAGGCGCTGCTGCTCAGGCGTGGGTGGCGCCGTCCGTGGCCGCTGGGGTGCGGTGAAGAGTGCGCCGGTGGGCTCGGCTTCGTGACGAGCCCGGGGGTACAGGGCCGCGTCGTATGCGGCAGCGAGAGTGGCGGTCACCGTGTCTCCTGCTCCGGCTTGAGGGCGGGAGTGCGGCCGGCGGTGATCAGCAGCGCCTGGAGGGCGGCGTGGGGGTGGCTGTATTCCTGGGTGGCGGGCAGCCCGCAGGAGAAGCAGTCGGCTTCCGCACCGGTCCAGCAGGTGGAGCAGCGCGAGCACAGGAGGCTGGGGCCGCGGTGGGGCAGGGGGCGGGGGCGGTTGAGGCCGATGGCGCGCATCGCGGCGGCTGCGGCCTGGCGGGCTGTGCGGGTGGGGGGAGTGGGGCGTGGTGCGCTTGGACGGCATGATGTGGGTGCTCCTCTCGCCTGCGGGCGGGATGGGTGTGGCCGGGGGGCTGTGGCCGGGGGGCGGCCGGCTGGTTTCTCAGGCCGTAGGCGGCCGTCCCGGGGCGGATTCAGGTGGGATGGTCTTGGCACCGAAGTGCGGGTGAAGGCCAGGGATGTCGTCTTGGCCGGGGCCCGCGCTGGCGGCGTCTTTGCTCACGTAGCTGTGGCGTGAACCGGCCTCATCGGCCAGGTGGAGAATCTCCAGCCGCGGATCGGAGTGCCTCGCTGGCGCCTGTGCATAGCTGTATGGGCGAGCTCAGAAGGGCGGCTCGGTGCTGGTGTGGGTGGGGTCGGCGTAGCTGCCGGCGCGGATCCGCAAGCGGTAGTCGCAGTCGACCGGGGCGCCGGGCGGGGTGTGGAGTTCGTCCAGCAGGACGATCAGGTGGTCCTCGTCCGCCAGTTCCACGGTGAGGTAGGTGCCGCAGGAGCAGGGGGCAATGAGGGTGAGGATGTGGGCCAGGTCGCCGTCCTCGCCCATGCTCTCCTCGCGGCGGGTGTAGTGGAGCCACCAGCCGCGCTGCCCGTCGGCGGAGCCGAGGTAGGTGACCGCAGAGGCCATCAGCCGCATGTCCGGGGAGGGCGGGTGCCCGGTCCAGGACATGGACTGCACGACGGTGTCGAGGGTGTCGGGGAAGGAGCCGGTGAGCACGGCGTTGGCGGTCAGCACAGCCTGAAAGGCGGCCTCCTCACCGCACTCCCGCTCCCGCTGGGCCAGGTCAAAGGCCTTTACCCGCTGGTGCAGGGCGGCGATCGGCTCCAGGCCGGTGTCATCGACGTGGTGCGGGCGGTCGT
Organism: Streptomyces asiaticus; assembly: GCF_018138715.1. Lineage (NCBI taxonomy): Bacteria > Bacillati > Actinomycetota > Actinomycetes > Kitasatosporales > Streptomycetaceae > Streptomyces > Streptomyces asiaticus. Next base: position 174,305 of record NZ_JAGSHX010000002.1, on the reverse strand, counting down.
CCTGGTCCCGGCGGGCGGAGGCGAGCTGTACAACGGTCATGAGGCGTGGTCCTCCTCTCGTGGGTGGGGGTGGGGCCGGGCGGGTCTGTCCAGTCCTCCGCACCGCCCCAACCTGTGGCGATCGGGGCGGTGCGGGCGGCCGTCAGCTCAGGAGGCGTTGTCCATGCGGAGTTCGGCGAGCGCGATGCCGTAGGTCGCGCAGGAGCCGGAGACACTCGAACTCGACATGGTGTGCGAGTCGTGCCGCAATCATCTGTTCACGATCACCGAATTCCCGAGAAACATGCATGCGGAATGTTTCTTTCCGCCGCATCCGTCCAGGTCGTGGCAGTGCACATCCCGCCGAGGAGAAGAACGCCGCCCATGCGCACGCTCACCCGCCGTTCCACCGTGCTGCTCACCCTCCTGACCGCCGCCGTCGGCACGACCGCGCCGGTCGCCGGCGCGGAGCAGGAGAAGAAGGCCCTTCCGAAGGTCGCCGTCATCGGCACGGGAGGCACTATCGCCGGTGTCAGCAAGAGCCGGGTGTCCTTCCAGGACTATGAGGCGGGCAAACTGCCGATAGCGAAGCTCGTCGGCGACCTCAAGCCGGAGGTGGACTCCGTCGCCGACGTCACCACGGAGCAGTTCGGCAACAAGGGCTCCAGCGGCTACTCGATCGCCGACTACCGCCGGCTGACAGCCACGGTCGACGCCCAGTTGGAGAAGAACGACGCGGCCGTCGTCACCACCGGCACCGACACGATGGAGGAGTTCGCGTACTGGCTGGATCTGACGGTCCGCAGCGACAAGCCCGTGATCCTCACCGGCGCCATGCGCCCGTGGACAGTGATCGGCACGGACGCCCCCGCGAACCTCTACAACGCCATCCACCTGGCCGCCAGCCGAAAGACGACCTGCTACGGCACCGTGCTGATGCTCAACGACCAGATCCAGGCCGCCCGCGAGGTCCGTAAGACCAACGCCCTGCGGATGGACACCTTCACCAGCGGGGACAGCGGTGAGCTCGGCGTCATCGACCAGGACAACATCCGGCTGAACCGGGCCCCCGCCCGGGTCCAGAAGTGCGGGAAGAAGACCTGGAAGACGCCGTTCGACCTCGACCGGATCGCCAAGAAAGCGCTGCCGAAGATCGAGATCGCTTACAGCTACCAGGACGCGAGCGGTGACGCCGTCAAGGCGTTCGCCGACTCCGGCGCGGACGGCGTGGTCACCGCCGGAACCGGCGCGGGCGGCATCTCCCCGGCCATGTCCAAAGCGCGCGAGGACGCCGTCAAGAACGGTGTGCTGTTCGCCGCCACGACCCGCACCGGCAACGGCTCCGTCTACGACGACCACACCGACGGCGTCATCGGAGCGGAGGACCTGACCGCGCAGAAGGCCCGTCTGCTGCTCCTCCTCTCGCTCGCCGCGACGGATGACCAGAGCCAGATCCGGAAGTGGTTCGCCACCCTGGGCACCGCGCAGTTCATCACCCGGCGGTAGGGGACAACTTCGCGCAGCTGCGGGCGAGGGTGCCGGCGAAGGCCCGGCGGCGGAGAGAGCGCGTCCCAGCGGCGTACGGCCCAGCCGAACGACAGGGGCGGCGGCGCGGGGACGGGCACCGGAGGCAGAGGGCGGCCGTTCCCGGACCCCGGCAGCCCCGCCGTCCCGGCAGCCCCGGCAGGGCGGGTGCGACGGCCCGCCCCAGGCCGAGTTCGGCGAGCAGCAGGGCCGTGTCCCAGGCGGACATCGTCGCAGCGTCGTGATCGGCAATGAGAATGAGGGCACCTCTGTCGAGTGACTTCTGCCGTGGCCTCCATGAAGTCGTGTGTGTCTGTGCCTGCGGAACGGATCGGGTGGCTAGGTTGGGGATTCCAGGGTCCCCGGGCTGTGTCCCTGACAGGCATGGCTTGAGCGGCCCCGGTCCGGTTGTGAGCCTTGGGCGCTTGTTCGTGCCTGGTTTCGGGCCTGGCCCGCGCTTGGGCGGTCTTCCATCGGTGCCTGGCGTAGTGCCTGAGCGGGCCCGCGACCGATGGACGGATGAGACGCCTCCGGAGCTGTGGCCCGCTTCTTCGGGTCAGCTGGCGGCCAGGTGTCGTGCGAAGAATCCGCGGAGCGCGTGGCGGACCGGGTTCGGTGCCTCGCCGACCCAGGCGCCATGCTCGGTGAAGACGGGCACGGTCGTGGTGTCGGCGTCGAATACGCAGCGGTAGGGGCCGTACCGGTCGAGGACCATGCCGTGCAGGGCTCCCATCGGCGCGGCGGCCAGGACCTCCAGGGCATCGACGCTGAGATGGACGGGTGCGGCGGCGTCGTCGGGCTGGGTGAGGAATCCCGTGACGCGCAGCAGGTCACCGGGCTGGACCTCGGTGAGCAGCACCTGCGCGATGCGGGGCTCGCCGGTGGCGCAGGCCCAGACGACGTCGTCCGCAACAGTGTCGGTGGGGGAGACGATCAGCTGAAACCGGGCGGTGCCCGGGCTGTCGCCGGGCGTGGGGACGGTGTCGAGGTAGCCGTCGACAGCAAGGTGCGTGGCGTCCATCAGCTCGCCTCGGTCAGGTTGGCGGCGTCGTAGGCGTCCAGGATGGCCTTGGCCGGGGTGCCCCGGTCTGCGACCTGGTAGCCGTTGGCCCGCGCCCACGTCCGGATCGCGGCCAGCTCCTCCTTGCTGCGCCTGCCCGTGGGACCCAAGGCCGAGGCGGGGGTGGGGGACAGGGATGTGGTGGCGCGGCCGCCGGTCTTCACCTCACGCAGCTTCGCTTGCGCGGCTTCCAGTTCGGCCTTGGCCTTGGCGACCCGTTCTTCCGCATCCCGCTGGGCGGCGTCGGTGGCGTGGCGCTCGGTCAGCTCGGTGAGGTCGCTCCGGACGCAGGCGGCCCGGTTACGGATGTCGGCGGCGGAGTGGTTCTCCGCCGAGGCGAGCAGCGGCACGATGCCTTCGGTGCCCGCCGGGACAGCTCGCCGCAGGGCAGTCCGAGCGCGCCCAGCAGCTCGACAAGGTCGTCCTTATCGCGGGAGCGGCAGGCGATCACTGCGGAAGCGGCGACGGCCTGGCCGACACTGGTGGGGATGAGTTCGAGATCCTCGGCTTCGAGGGCCTCTTTCATGTCGTTGACTGCTCCGTCCCCTGAAAGGGGTGGATTCCAGGCTCAGGCTGCCTGCGCGTCCAGCGGACGTGCGGGTCTTACACCCTCGACGCCTGCCGGGCTCAGACCTGCCCGGACCAGCATCACGCGGGCAGAGTTCTTATCCCTGGGGGATACGGCTCCACACGCGGTGCAGGCATACGTTCTCTCGGAAAGAGGTAGTGCGTGCTTGGTTCTCGCTCCGCACGATGCGCAGTCCATGGTGGTGTGCGCGGGATGTACCAGGCGCACATCGCGCCCGTGCTTGCGACCCATCTCGATCAGTACGGCCTTCGTGACGCCGATCGCTGCGTCGGCGGACTTGCGGGCCATCGACGTCTTCGCCAAGAACTTCGGGCGGAAGTCCTCCACCGCGATGGCATCGTGGTCACGGACGACCGTCTTGGCCCACTTGCGAGCAGTATCTCGGCGCTGCCGGGCCGTCTTGGCATGCAGTTTCGCTGTCTGCCGCTTCGCCTCCTGGTAACCACGAGAGGCTGCCTGCCCCTTGGCCGGGCGGCGTCGGGCCATCCTCCGTTGGTAGCTGGCAAGCCGCTGTGCGGCCTTCCTACCGTGCTCGGCGTGGGGAAGATCATGGGCGTCGGATGTAGTGGTCGCAGTGTCCTTCACACCCCAGTCCACCCCGAGCACCCGCCCCGTCGCGGGCAGCGGCTCTATCAGTGCCAGAGTGACGAACGAGGCGTGCCAGTGCCCGAGCGTGTCCTTGTACACTCGCACGCTGGACGGGTCGGCAGGGAGGTCCCGAGACCACACCACCGTCAAGGAAATGCCGCCCGCCAGGTGCAGACGGCCGTCCTTCAGACGGAAGCCACGCCGGGTGTAGTTCAGGCTCGGCCGGGCATCCCGCTTTTTCTTCCAGCGCGGCATCCCTGTCCGGCGGTGTATGGGAAGCCGGTCCTTGATGTCCTTCAAGGCTTTGGCTCGGGACTTGGCGAAGTCGCGTATCACCTGCTGCTGCGGGACGCTGGAGCCCTCCGCCAGCCACGGGGTCATCTGGCGCGCTTCGGTCAGCATCTTATCGAGCTGCGCTGGACCGCAGGTGAGCCTCTCGCCGGTCACCTTGTTGTGCAGATACACAGCCTTGGACTTCGCGACACATTCGTTCCAGACCCACCGGCAGCGTGCCCACTCCGCTTCGAGAAGCCCGGACGCACCAGCGGATACCCGAAGACGGTACGTGTACCGGGCGTGCCCGGCCTCGCCGCTCGCCTTCGCATCGGTCGTCATGGCCATGAACTTACCTATGAGGTAGGACAGTTGAGGGCTCTCAGCCTTTCTGGCCTGCCTCATCACCCCGCAGAGCGGACGCTGGCTGTGTCACTTTCGCGGGGAGTCGTTTCGAGGTGACTTGGGGAGTGGTTTCGCGTCGGCAGGCAAGATCAATGTCAGTGGCTTTTAATGTCACTGTCGGCTGTCAGTGCCAGGTGGGAGGCTGCTCGGCATGGTCGAACCGAACCCGAAAGCGGATCTTCTCCGGTACTTGCAAGAGGCGCGTGACGCCCTGGTGTGGAAGCTCGATGGTCTCTCGGAGCACGACATCCGACGTCCGCTGACCCTCACGGGTACGAACCTGTTTGGGGCTGGTCAAGCATGTCGCCAGCGTGGAGCTGGGGTACTTCGGCGACACGTTTGGGCGGCCGTTCTTTGACGCGGGGCCGCCATCCTGGTGGTATACCGAGGAGTCAGAGCCCAACTCGGACATGTGGGCCACTGCAGACGAATCACGGGAACACATCGTTGGGCTGTATCGCCAGGCGTGGGAGCACTCCAACAGCACGATCGCGACGCTGACGCTTGACGCGATCGGTCACGTCCCGTGGTGGCCGGAGGAACGTCGAGAGGTGACGCTGCACCACATCCTGGTGCGCGTGATCTCCGATACTCAGCGGCACGCTGGTCACGCCGACATCGTGCGAGAGCTCATCGATGGATCCGTCGGATATTTGCAAGGCAAGGACAACATGCCACCAGAGGATCAGGCGTGGTGGGAAGACTACCGGAGCCGACTTGAGCGCGTGGCGCGGGAAGTCAACGGCTGATCTCGCCCCGCTGCCGACCCGGTTGGCTCGGGTCGGCCGTGCGGCGCCGTTCAGCCAGCTGCGGTCTGTTCGGCCAGGGCTTTGGTGTGGGCGAGGCGGTAGGACTCGGTGCCGGTCTGGATGATGGCGCCGTTGAAGGTCAGCCGGTCGACGATGGCCGCGCAGAGCCGGGGATCGGTGAACGTCTTCGTCCAATGTCGGAGGCGAACCGCCCCTGGCGTCGGGCTTCGGTAGCGTTCGCGGCGATCCAGTTCTCAGCGCACGCCTTGTGCACGGACTCGCCGTAGTGGGAGCGCATGGGCGTGGGCAGGTCGCACAGCGCGCAGGGGCGGTCCTGCCAGCGGTCGAAGTGCTGACTGTCGCGCCATTCGAGGAGGCCGCCGGGAGCCGGGATCAGGCCCGGTTCGAACAGCGGCTTCTTGTTCTTGCGTCGCGTGCTCACGGCCGGAAGGCGGACAGCTGCTGGAACACCTGCGCCACCAGGTCCGGCGACGGCTTCCAGGACCGAGCTGTCCGCCGGCGGGGACGGGCAGGGCGAGCCCTTGGACGTCGGCGAGGGCCAGGTGCCAGGCGCCGGGCTCCGCCCACTCGGTGCAGGGCTGCTCCCCGGCGGGGTCCTGGTGGCAGTCGATGATGCGGGCGATTCCGATCACGGCGCCGGTCGGCATCTGGCGGCCGTGGATCGTGCGGGCGACCAGCGGGATGCGCAGCGCGGGCCGGTCGATCCGCTGGCCCGCGTGCAGCAGCACCCAGCCCGGCTTCCAGCCCGGCCTCCGCCGCCCGGAGCGATTCTCGATCGTCTTGGCGCCGGTGAGGATGCAGGTGGCCCACGGCTGCTTGATGGTGATGCCGCGGATCCAGTCGCCTTCCGGCAGCACGGGCTTGGCGGCGCTCATGCGGCTCGCCCCCACAGGTGCGTGCCCGGGCGGCCCGCACGTCGGCCGTTGACGGACGGCACCGTCGCATGCTTCTTGGTGGCGAGGTGCACGCGGCCGGAGTGCTTGCCCTCGTAGAGGGCCGCGTCGGCGGCCCGCTGCAACAGGGACAGGTCGCGTGTGCCGATCGCGTCCGGGGCCGCGACGCCGACCGAGGCGGCGACGTCGATGACCTGACCGTCCTCGAGGGTGACCGGGGTGTGCAGCATCCGCACCAGCTGCCCGAGGCGTGCGTCGCGGCGGCCGCGGGGGAGAGGCAGCACGACGGCGAACTCGTCACCGCCCAGCCTGCCGACAGCCGCTCGGGGTCCGGCCCAGGCCGTGAGCCGGTCGGCGGTCGCACGCAGCACCGCGTCCCCGGCCGGGTGGCCAAGCGAGTCATTGACGTCCTTGAAGTGGTCCTGGTCGACCAGGACCAGGCACACATCGTCACCGTGGCGGCGCAGGACCTGCCGGGCCCGGGCGGTGTAGGCGTCACGGCGCAGCAGCCCGGTGAGCGGGTCCTTCTGCGCGGCGGCCAGGCGCCGGTGCAGGGCGATGGCGTGGACAGTCCAGCCGGTCATCGGGACGGCGGCGATGGTCAGTAGGAGTGCGCGCTGCCCGATTCGGGTCTGTGCACGCAGGACGGAGTCCATACTGGGAATCTCCCTCTCGTCTCGTACGGGTTGGGATGGCCCGGGGCAGGCGAACTGGTTTAGACGCCGATGTGCGCCTGTCCCGGGGCGGAACTACAGCTCGAGGTCGCCGTTGTCGGCGGCGCGGACCCGGCTGTACGGGTCGTTCCAGCGGCCGACCGTCGTGGCAGGCCAGTCCAGCTCCCAGTCGGGCCGGTAGCTGCGGGCGTTCCATCTGTCCGGCCGCTTGCCGGAGGGGGGAGTTCGAGTCCGGCCTGCTGCGCGGCGGGGAGCTCCGTCGGCGGTGCTGCGGCTGTCGGCGGGGCCGGTGAAGACGTGCACGCCGCTCAGGCCGGGCTGCGCGGTATTCCTGATCGGGACGTCGACCTCGTGCACGGGCAGGTCCATGACGTCCATCTCCCTTCGCATCTCTCGTGGTTGAGGAGCCACTGCGACCGCCCCGGGTCCCGTCAGGTGGCGGGGGCCGGGGCGGCACAGAGTGCGCTCAACGCGCGGGTTCAGCGGGTCGTTTCGATGGCGTTCCGCAGATGAGTGCGCGCCCGCGCCAGTCCCTCCCGCTGGTCGGTCCTGGGGCCGTTCAGCGCGTCGGCGAGTTCGATGACGGCGTCGACCAGGTCCCCGCTGACGGGGTTGACGACGTCGCGGACGCGTGCGACCAGGTCGATGAACTCATTCGGGGTCGGGTCATGCGGTGCGTCCTCGGAGATAAGGGCGGCGAGATCCCGGCTGAAGCAGGCGCTGAGCGCGGCGAACGTGTGCTTGGCAGGTTGGGCGGGAGCGGCCACGAGGCCTCCTTGGTAGTCGAGCTGGAGGGTGATGGGCCACCGGGGCCCGGCGGCCGTATGGACGGTGCTGCTCGGTCGTCGACGTACGGGGTCAGTCGCCGACCATCTGGCGGAACTCCTCCGTCATCTCCCAGACGATGGGCGCAAGGAGTTTGTCGGCCTTGCGCAGGAACACGGTGCGCTCGTTGGCGTCGGTCGAGAGGTGGGCCTCGTGGAGGAAGGCCGCAGCGGTCTGCACGTCCTCGTGACCGTCGATACGAGCCATCGAGAAGTTGCGGGCCGCGGTGCCGAGCTGATCGGCGAAGGTGCTGATGTCGGTGGCCTGGTCCTTGTCCTTCTCTGCGACATAGGCGATGTCGGCGGCGTAGCGGCTGATGATGTCGGCGACGGTGATCGTGGCGGTGGCCATCTGGGTTCTCCTACTCGGTGGCTCGGGCCGTCGTGTTCGACGGTGAAGAGTCGGGCTGTGGGGTGTTCTTGCCGGGCACAGCCGGGGGCGGCTGTGTGCCGCCTCCCGTGAGGTGCTGCCGGTCGGCGAGGGCCAGGAGCTCTACGGCGAGGTCCGGCGCGGACAGGATGGTGCGCAGGATCGAGACCAGCCCGTCGCGCTCGATCGGGTTCAGCCGGTCCCACACCGTGTGGGCGTCGCTGTGTACGCCGACGGTCTTCAGGTAGGCGTCCTCGGTGGTGACGGTGTGTTTGACGCCGCACCGGCCACAGCGGTAGGTGGCCTGGTCCCAGCCGGACGCCGCATCAGAGGTGGGCTTGGTGGTCATCCGTGGAGCGCCGTCATCGCCTGTGCGTCGATGTCGGCGCGGCCTTCGGGGTCATCGTCCAGGTTGCTGGCGTGGTCGTCGGCCTCCTGATCGACGTCATCGAAGCCGCCGTGGACGGTACAGACGATGTCCTCGTGGTTGTCCAGCTGGCCGGTGAGCGCGCGGTGGAGACAGCTGACGGTGTAGGCCGGCACCCACGCGTCGCCGCTGCACTCGGGGTCGAACGGGCAGGGCACCAGGACGTCGAACCCGTAGTCGCCCTCTCCGTCGACGTTCCGGCGCAGGGCGAGGGTGAGGTACAGCTGCCCGAGGCGGATCTCCGCGACCCGGTCGCCGCCCGCGACAGCGGAGCGATGCTTCCACTGCCACAGGGGCAGGATCTCGGGGCCGAAGACGCGGCGGACCAGGAGCAGGTCGCCCAGGCCGTCGCCGCCGTCCAGCCCGAGGTCGGCGTCGCGGGCCTCGCTCAGGCGGCGCAGGAACGGCTCCAGTCGGTAGAGGTTCTCCGCGAAGTGGACCTCATTGAAGCCCTCTCCGTGCAGGGACTGGTGGGAGTGGATCCTCGCCTTGTGCTGCGCGCGGACCGTGTCGTCGGGGACGGTCCGGTTGGCCGGGCGCGGGACTTGACGTGCCAGGCACACGACTTCCGGCGTTCCCAGGACCACCGCGATGGCAGGCATGCCGTGGCGCTTGGCGGCGGCAACCAGCGGGGCTCGAGCGTCGCTGGACACGTTCGTCGCGTCGACGACCGTGTTGCGACGACGGGCCATCCGGCGGTCCACGAGCAGGTGCAGGACGTCGACGGCATCGGCGGTGGCGTCCTGGCACCCTTCGTCGTCGCTCACCCAGCCGCGCAGGGAGTCGAGCGAGAGGACCTGGAAGGCGGGCCAGGTGCGGGCCAGCGTCGTCTTCCCGGCCCCGGAGGCGCCGATCAGCACGATCAGCGCCTTCTCCGGCAGCTGCGGGTACAGCGGCGTCAGCTCGGTGGTCATACGGGATCTCCTTGCGGGTCCAAGGCGCGGGCAGCCCAGATCAGGCGCTGCCCGGCGTTGTCGGTAAGCAGGGCGGCGGCCTCGTGCAGCGGGCAGGAGGCGTCGCCGTAGCGGTCGGGCTCGATCTGCTCAGCCCGGCGCGCGGCGGTGGTGACCAGCTGCGCGAGGACCGGGATGAGTCCGCCGGGCAGGTCGGTGTCCTCGATGAGCTCGCGCAGGAACGCGGCGAGCTCCCCCTGGTCGACGTCGGCAGCGCTCAGGTCGTCCTCGATCTGCTGGAGGGCGAGCTGGACGATGCCGACGAGGCGCGGATGCGGTCCAGGCGGCTGCGGGTCACCGGCGGGCTCGGTTGCGGGTGGTGAGCCAGGTGGTGACGGCGGCGGCGCCCACCCCGATCGCGCGGTGCAGGGCGGGGTCTGTTAACTGCACCAACTGGGGCTCTCGTTCGGCTCGGGGGCCTTGAGTTCTGATCATGTGAGCGTGCATGAGACTCCTTCGCTTCATCGAGATCTGATTGACGGGCGGGTACGGCTGCCCCGGGTCGGGGCTGTGGTCGCGGGTACGACGCTGTCGCTGCCGTGGCTGGTGGTGGATGCCGCTGGCCGTGAGATCGAGCCGGTCAGCGTCTACCTGCGGGACCGGATGCTCGGCGACGCCAGTACGGCGACCTGCCGGAGCTATGGCTATGACCTGCTGCGCTGGCACCGGGTGCTCTGGGCACTGGACGTGGGATGGGAACAGGTCACCGAGGCGGAGACCGCCGCACTGGTCGGCTGGCTGCGGCATGCCCGCAACCCCCAGCGTCAACGGCGGCGCCCCGGCAGCCACCCGGCCGGGTCCGTGAACCCGAAGACGGGCAAGCCCACCCTGCGGGCCGGATACGCGCCGTCGACGATCGCCCACAACCTGACCGTGGTCCACGGCTTCTACGCCTTCCACCAGCCCTTTGGCCGCGGGCCGGTGCTTAACCCGGTCCCGGAGAGCGCGGCCCGCCGGGCCGCGCTGGCGCACCGGTCGCCGCTGGAGGTCCGCCAGCAGCACCGGCGGGCCCGACTGCGGCCGAAGGTGGCCGTCCGGCATCCGAGGTCCATCCCCGATGACCAATGGGACGAGCTGTTCGCGCAGATGAAGTGCGTCCGGGACAAGGCCCTGTTGTCGAACTACCTGGCCTCCGCCTCCCGGGCGTCCGAGCTGCTGGGGGTCGGTCTCGGAGACATCGAGTGGACGAAGGGCCAGCTCTGGGTGATCTCCAAGGGCACCCGGGCCCGACAGCCGGTCCCGACCTCCCCGGAAGGACTGGCCTACCTGGCCGCCTACCTGGAGGAGGACGGGCTGCCGCCCGAGGGGATGCCCGTCTGGCGAACCCGCCGCGGCGAGTCCCGCCCGCTGACCTACTGGGCAGCACGCCGCATCTTCCAGCGGGCTTGCGAGGTCCTCGGGGCGAACTGGACCCTGCACGACCTGCGCCACACCGCCGCGAAGCGGATGGCCCGCGACCCGGAGCTGAAGCTGCACGAAGTACAGACGATCTTGCGTCACGCGCATATCAGCACCACCGAGCTCTACACGGCCGTCGGCCTGGACGACCTGCTGGACAAGCTCGGGGCCTACTACGCCCGGCCGGTTCAGCCGATGTCGTGGCCGACCCAGTACGCCGCGGACGACATTGAGGCGGTGTTCGGTGCCGGGCAGTAAGGTCGGTAACAGCATGCGGCTGAAGGGCCCGACGACGAACCGGGTCCGCCGCCACGATGCCGAGGGCCCTGTCCTGGACGGCATCTACGCGCCGACCGCGATCCTTCCGGCTCCACCTCCGCCACCGTCCCGGCCGCCGCGCTCGCTGGGCGACTTCAGCACGGCGCTGGCGGAGGACATCGTCAACTTCACGGCGGATCACTTCTCCCAGTCCGAGACCATCAAGTGGAAGCAACGCAGCCACATGCGGGCCTTCCTCGGTCACCTCGCCGCCTTCCCCGGAGACACGTGGCAAGAGCGGTGGGAAGCCTCCGGCCACGACGAAGGACGGCCCGTCGGCGACGCCGCCGGGGACAACCGGCCCCTGCGCATGAAGCTGAACTGCGCGACCGGCCAGGCGTTCGCCCTGCGGCTGGTGCGTCCCACCCTCCTGGGCTTCCGCTGCAACCGCTTCTTCCACTACTCGCCCTGGTTCCGCAGCGTCGCCCAGGACCCCTTGCTGGAGGAGTTCTGCCGACGGGCCGACCAACTGCCCATGAGCCAGGCCCGCCGGACCCGGGCCAAGTTCGACGTCTGCTGCGCGTTGACCGTCTTCGGTATCGACCTGAAAGACCTGACCCCCGAGGCCCTGCTCCACTACGCCGTCGAGTCCCGCAAGCACGAGCTGGCCGGGGAGAAGAGCAGCTTCGCCGGCACTCTGGCCTGGCCGATCCTGCACGAGATGGGCCACTTCCCCGCGTCCGCGCCCCGTAGTCTGCGCGGCGCCGTCACCCGCGGGCAGGTCCCCGTCGAGGAAGCCGTCGACCGCCACCAGCTCCACAATCGTGAGATGCGCGACCTGCTGGTCGAGTACATCCGCCGCCGCTCGGCGGGCCTGGACTACTCCACCCTGCGGCAGCTGACGAACCTCCTGGTCAGGACCTTCTGGAAGCAGATCGAGAAGATCAACCCCGGCCAGAAGGACCTGAAGCTGTCGGAGGAGACGTTCACGCAGTGGAAGGAATGGCTGATGGTCCTGCCCGACGGCAAGCCACGGCTTGACGTCGACGGGCCGATGATGGCCGTCCGCGCGCTCTACCTCGACCTGCAAAGCTGGGCCGCCGCCGAGCCGGAACGCTGGGCGAAATGGGTCGCCCCCTGCCCGATCCGTGACGCCGACCTGCGATGGTTCCAGGTCCGCCGGCGACGGCTGCAAGAACGCATGGCCAACCGCACCCGCGACCGCCAGCCCCTCCTGCCGATCCTCTCCCAGCACGTCAACGACCGATGGCACCGCCTGCGGACCCTGCTGGACGCCGCCCTCACGGTCGAGAATGGCGAGGAGTTCACCGCCGAGGGCGTCACCTGGCTGCGGGTCTCCACCAAGGACCAGCGGCACAACCGCCCACCGGTCCGCGCGGTCAACCGCGCCACCGGCGAACTGATCCACGTCTCCAAGGACGAGGGCATCGCCTTCTGGCAGTGGGCCATCGTCGAGACCCTGCGGCTGGCGGGCCTGCGGGCCGAGGAACTGACCGAGCTGACGCATCTCAGCGTCCGGCAGTACCAGCGGCCCAACGGCGAAGTCGTGGCCCTGCTCGTCGTCACCCCGTCCAAGAGCGACCGTGAACGGATCATCCCCCTGTCCGCCGAGCTCTTCCACGTCGTCGCCCAGGTCATCCGCCGTCACCGCAACGAGCACGGCACCGTCCCGGTCTGCGTCCGCTACGACTCCCATGAGAGGACCTGGAGCGAATCGCTGCCCTACCTGTTCCAGAACTTCCACGGCGGCACCCAGCGCGGCATGTCCAGCACGACCGTCTGGCGCCTGATCGGCAGGGCCTGCGACGACCTCGCCCTGACCCACCCGCAGTTCAAGGACATCAGATTCGCGCCCCACGACTTCCGCAGGCTCTTCGCCACCGAACTGGTCAACAACGGCCTGCCGATCCACATCGGCGCGGCCCTGCTCGGCCACCTCGACATCCGAACCACCCGCGGCTACGTCGCGGTCTTCGACGAGGACGTGATCAGCAACTACCACCAGTTCCTCGCCCGGCGCCGGGCCGAACGGCCGAAGGAGGAATACCGAGACCCCACCCCGGAGGAGTGGACCGACTTCCAGGAGCACTTCGACAAGCGCCGCATCGAACTCGGATCCTGCGGCCGGCCATACGGAACCCCCTGCGCGCACGAGCACGCCTGCATCCGCTGCCCGATGCTCAGCGTCAACCCCAAGATGCTGCCCCGACTCGACGAGATCGAGGAGGACCTCCTGGCCCGCCGCAAGCGGGCCGTCACCGAGGGCTGGCAAGGTGAGATCGAAGGGGTTGACCTGACGCTCAACTTCCTCCGCAGCAAGCGCGAGCAGACCAGACGCTTCCAGCGAGTCGGAACCGTCGACCTTGGGATTCCTGGCTTCGTCCACGACTCGTGACAGCGATTGTTCACGGGTTTGGGAGGCGCCATCTGAGGTTCAACCGGGGCTTGAGGGTTATCCGCTCATCGGCCCTGGTCTGGCGACCAGAGGCGAGTAGAAGTCTCCGGGGTTCGTTCAACGAAACACTTGAAGTCATGAATGCCCGAGACATCGAGCCGCCCAGGGCGGAGCCTGCCTTCGAGACCTGCGACAAGCCTGGAGGATCCGCCTCTGCGCGGCGGCGGTGGTGGACGCTGCTGGCGGTGAGCGCGGCCCAGCTCCTCGTGGTCCTGGACGGGACGATCGTGAACATCTCGTTGCCCTCCGCGCAGAGCGCGCTCGGGATGTCCGACGCGAGCCGGCAATGGGCGATCACCGCGTATGCCCTGGCCTTCGGCGGACTGCTGCTGATCGGCGGCAGAGTCAGCGACGCACTCGGCCATCGGCGCACGTTCCTCATCGGCCTGGTCGGCTTCGCCGCCTCGTCTGCGCTGGGCGGGGCTGCCGTGAACCCCGAGATGCTCTTCGGGGCCCGAGCCCTGCAAGGTGTCTTCGCCGCCGCTCTTGCTCCCGCCGGGTTGTCATTGCTGAGTACGACATTCACCGAGCCGCGCGAACGCGGTCGGGCCTTTGGTGTGTTCGCCTCAGTCGGTGCCGCCGGATCGGCCCTCGGCCTGGTCGCAGGGGGACTCCTGACCGAGTACGCCAGCTGGCGGTGGTGCCTGTTCATCAACGTCCCCCTCGCCCTGATCGCCGTGCTCGGCACGACACTCGTGCCATCAGACCGCCCAACCCGAGGCGACGGAAGGCTCGACGTCGCGGGCGCACTGCTCAGCGCCACGGGCTTCTCCGCTGTCGTTTACGCCTTCAACCAGGCCGAACCGCTCGGGTGGGGTTCGCTGAAGGTGCTGACAATGCTGGCCGGCGGTGTCCTGCTGCTGACCGCGTTCGCCGCCGTCGAGGTGCACGCGCCCCGCCCGCTGCTGCCGATGCGCTTACTCATGCACCGTCTCCGCGCCGGTGCACTCATCGCGATCACCCTGATGTTCGTCGCCATGTTCGGCTTCTACCTGTTCATGAGCTACTACACGCAGACCATCCTCGGCTACTCACCGGTCCAGGCGGGCCTGGCGCTGATCATCAACGCCCTGGCCGCCCTCGTTGGCTCCACACTCGTCGCCGGGAAACTGCACGGACGCGTCGCGCCCGCGATGCTGATCCTGCCGGGCCTGATCTCCGCGGCCGCCGGGATGCTCATCTTGACCCGCTTGACACCGCAGAGCACGCACGTCCTGCCAGTGCACCTGACGCCCGCCCTGGTACTCACCGGACTCGGCCTCGGCTGCATCATGCCCCCGACCGCCAGCCTGGCCACCGCGGACATGCACCAACACGAAATCGGAGCCGCATCGGCCGCCTACAACGCCTCCCAACAACTCGGAGCCGCACTCGGCACCGCACTGCTCAACACCATCGCAGCCAGCGCCACAGCGTCATACCTGGCATCGGCACGTTACGCCACGCCGAGCGCGGCATCCGTCCACGGCTACACCACCGCCCTGACAGTCGCCTTCGGCATCCTCCTCGCCGCCGCGTGCATCACCGCACCGCTGACCATGCCCCGCACTGCACGACAAAACAGGACACAGGAGAATCAGCACCGGCCGGGCACTCGAAGGCCGCAGTGACTCCCGAACTCATCGACATTGATCATGAATGAGGCTGGAGAACTGACTCCCGAAGTCGTCGACAATCGACTCCCATTCGTTCTCGTGATCACAGCCAGGCTTCCTCATCCTCGGCCCCCGCTCACACAACAGTGATCAGCACCGCGGATGCCAGCAGAGCGGTGTGATGCAGGGCCTGATCCGTCAAATACATGCCGTTCATCCCGGCCGTCCTCAGCTCCGCGAAGTCCGGCGAGCCGGTGTGCTGCAACAGCCAGCGCACCGGCCAGCGGCGATCGAAGAACGCGTGTGTCATCGCCGAGACAACGAGCCCGGCGGCCAGGCCGGTCCAGGACAGCTGAAGCGGGAGGACAGCCCAGACCAGGGACAGCATCACGGCCATCACCAGGTGATACTGGGCGACGTGTCCCAGACACGCGCCCCAGCCCTGCCGCGGGCTCACTCCGTCGGCGACGTCAGCCGCCGTCGGCGCTCCCTTGTTCGCGGCCTGGTGATCGCTCTGCCCGAACACGTGATCCGCGAGGTTGTGGCCGACGGAGAGCACAGCCCATACCGTCCCAAACGTCGCCAGCGTTGCGATCTGCTCGATGCTCGTCACCGGGCACACCCAGCAACCACGTTGGTGCAGAGAACGTCCAGCTCCATCCACGCGCTGCCCGGGCCGGTCAGCTCCTTGCTGAGCTCGCCCTCATCGTCGAACCGGACTGCCTGGCAGTGCTCGATGTAGCCGGTCTTGCCGATTTTCTTCGCCAGCCACAGCAGTAAGGCCCCGCGGTCGATCGCGGCGTGCGTGCCCGCGTTGACAGCCGCTCCGGCGAGCAGCGCTGCGGGCTTCACGCGGTAGCCAAACGCGCGAGTGATCGCGACGGTCGCCCCGAGCTGCACGGCGGTGTAGGACGCGACGTGGCAGGCGACTGCACGTCGGCCAAGCGCGCTGCTGGTCATGGTCGGGCGGGTGGAGTCCGGGTCGGCGGCGGAGCCGTCGGCGTGGACCAGGTCCTCGCCGTAGAGCCGCTTCCGCATGGCCGTCTTCGGGCCCTGCACCCATTGGTCGCACAAGGGGTGCAGCTCACCGAAGGTGGCCAGCAGGGTGCCGAACAGGGCCAGGCGCTGGGTGGTCAGAGACAGACGGGGCATGCTGGAGTTCTCCTGATCTCGAAGTGGGTGAAGGGGAGTGGGCGGCTGGCCCTTTGCCGATGCGCGGCCGCCCTGCGGTTCCGCCCCGGCCTACGTCGCCGGGGCGGAGCTGTCAGCCGCTTGTTGCCGCCGAGTCCGTGGTGGCGGACTTCTCAGCTCGGGCCTGAGCACGGTCGTCGGCCCACTTCTGCGGGTCGTGTCCGGCTTCGACGGCGGCGTCCCAGGCCCATTCGCCGATCTCGCCGGAGTCGAGCTGTTCGGCGAGGTCGGCGACGGTGTCGGCGGCCAGGTCCGGGTCGGACTTGATCAGTGCCTTGAGGAACCGGTAAGCGGCCCATGCGTGCACCCCGGACAGCGCGTAGGCGGCGACGGCTCCGGGGTCGTCGCTGGGTGCGCTGAACAGGCCGTTGGTGGCGTTCAGGGTCTGCCGCAGCAGTTCCTCGGTCATCTCCGGCACCGTGCTGGCGGCGGTGTACGAGCGGCGCGGGGGCTCGGGGATGGCGTCCGCCAGGTCGGTGCGTTGTCCGGTGTCCGTGCCGAGGCTGGTCTTCCAGACGTCCAGGGCGTCGGAGGTCGTTTGCGTCTGGTCCTGTTCCGGGGTGCGCATGCGGTGGGGTGCCTGCAGTCCGATGACGTCCGTGCCGAGCACGATCAGGGGCTTTTCTCCGCCTGCGTGCCAGGTGTTGACCTCGCGGTTGGCGTGCTGCCAGCGCTCCCAGAACCTCGATGTCCAGCGCGTGCAGGGGGCATCGGCGGGGACGTCGGCGAGCGCGGTGTGCAGCAGCTGCCGCCAGTCGGGGAACTTCTCGCCGTCCATGACGGAGATGCGCAGGGTGCCGCGCGGGCCGTCGAAGGCAAGGCGGCCGATCTCGGTGGTGAGGGTGAGGGCGGCCTCGCCGTCGTGGGCGTCGACCCAGGCCCGCAGCGAGGCGACGTCCTGGCCGTGCACGGTACGGGCGAACGGCTCGCCGGGGGTGGTGAGGCGGGCCCGGGCAACGGCCACCGTGTAGCGGTCGCTGGCGACGGCATGCAAGTGGGTGCCGTCGCTGTCGAAGCGGATGCCGTCGATCTGATCGAGGCCGATGCCGTCCGCCGCCGCGTGTGGCGCGGCCGTACGGATCAGGCGGGCGAGGTTGTGGGCGTTGAGCGTGGCCGAAGGCGCCACAGCTGGATCTCCTTTGTAGCCGGGTTGAGTTGAGCGGTGCGGATAGCGGTTAGTCAGCGGTGCTCGTGTCCGGGCTGCCGGAAGGGGCGGTACGGGTAGCGAGGGCCGGGGCGCAGGGGCCGGGGCCGGCCGATCCGGCGGCGCGGGCGGGGACTGAGCACGTGCGATCTCCTCCAGTCGTCGGCCAACAGCGCTGTGCCCCGCCGACGTCGTGCTGGTGTCGGCAGGGCTCAGCGGGTGGTGCACAGGCCGGACGGCCTGTCCCGTCCCCGGTGCCCGAAGACGGGCGGGGACGGGGGCGAGGCAGGCAGCCCGGCTCATCCGTGGAACTTGTTGCGCCGGAAGACCGCCTTGCGGATGTTGACCGTGGTGCCTCCCCTGCCGCTCCGTGTGCCGCGTGCGGCGAGCGCGAGGAAGACGAGCACGAACAGGCCCGCCACGCTCATCACGGCCTGGCCGGTCGCGGTGAGGATGGCGGGGATCTGCGCGAGGGTGGGAGCTGCGGCGCCGACGCCGATCCCAGCGAGCGCGATGCCGCCGCCGGTGGACAACGCCAGCGCGCTGTACTTCCAGACGAAGGCCGGCACCGCGCGCTGCGGCTGCGTCGGGGTGGGCGGGGATGGGGGCGCCGACGCCGGGGTCACGATCTGCGGGTGGACCGCGACCGGGGCGAGGGCTGCCTGTATGGCCGCTTGCTGGTACTGGGCGCGGATGTGGGTGAGGGTTTCCTCCCTGCGGACCAGGTCGTAGACCCGGGCCATGTACGCCTCGTCGGTGTAGAGGCCAGCAGCGGCGTGGGCGGGGGCGGCTGGAACCGGCAGGCCGGTGGTCTGCGTGCCGGGGCGGGCCTCGGGGAACAGCGCCCAGATCTCCTCCAGGCCGTCGTACGGCAGGCCGATGGTCGGCGTGCCGGGCGTCGGCGGGGCGTGCTCGGTTTGCTGAACTTGTTCGGTGAGGGTGAGGTCGCAGGGTTTCACGGTGCCTCCTTGGCGGGGGAGAAGGTGGTGGGGAATGCGAAGGACCCGCCCGGCCGGGGTGGCTGGGCGGGTCCTGGGGCCCGGGGTGGGTGAGACGGGGCGGTGGGTCAGCCGAGGCTGTAGAAGGCGAGGAACGCAGCGAGGAGAACGCAGCCGAGCTTCGCCCACCACGGGCCGATCTCCCAGGTGCCCCAGAGCAGGGCGAGGGAGGCGGCGCGCAGGCTCCAGCGTGCGAAGAATCCCAGTGGCTGGTGCTGCTGGAGCTCCTGGATCCGGGCGGTGCGCCGGTCCATTTCCGTCTGGAGGTGCGCGCGGGTGACGGTGTCGGACTCGGCAGTGTTTTTGAAGGTCTCGCTGTAGGAGTGTCGTTCGGCCTCCAGGCGCTCGATCTCCTCATCCGCTGTCTCGAAGGACATGGTCACTCCTTGGTGTGCGAAGCGGCGGCGGCCGCAAGGCCCATCGCGCCCAAGTCGCGGGCGGTGTAGCCGAGTTCGTCGGCCAGCCTCATCATGGTCGCCTCCAGGTCCTGCGTCGAGACCAGGATTTCGCGTGCCTTGGAGCCGTCGGACGGGCCGACGATGCCCAGCTGGTGGAGGAAGTCCATCAGCTTCTCGGTGAGGGCGAAGCCGATGCGCAGCTTGCGCTGGAGCATCGACGTGGACCCGAACTGGGTGGACACGAGCAGTTCGACGGCCTGGAGGACCAGGGCGCCGTCGATGCCCTCGGGTAGGGCCGCCGCTTCCTGTCCGGCCGGGGCGGTGCTGGGCTGCTGGGCGGCGGCTTCGCGGGCGACGTAGCGGGTGTACTGCCGCGTATCGTCCTTGATGGCCTTGCCGTCCTTGGCCCAGGTCTGCAGCCAGCCGCCGACCGTGCGCTGTGCCGGTGCGACATCGTCGCCCAGGAGCTGTTTGAGCATCTCGTGCAGCGCCTTGGGCGAGTAGCCGTCTTCACCGGCGGCGACCAGGAGCTCCCAGCCCTTCTCGCGCGGGTCGACCGGGCGGGCAGGACGGGGGAGCGGTGCCCCGTGAGGGGCCGCGGCTGGCGCCGGGGCCGGGCCTGCGGGGACGGCGACCGGTGCGGCGGCCGGGTCCAGGCTGGCGGTGACGGCGGCGAACAGCTCCGCCGCGCCGCCGAAGCCCTCGAAGCCCTGCGGCACCGAGGCGGCCGGGGCCGTCGCGGTGGTGCCGACCGACGCGGCGGGCGCCGGGTCGGAGGCGAGCAGGGTGGAGGCGGGGATGATTTCCCCGGCGTTGTCGATGGCGTACTGCGCGGACTCGGTGAGCTTCTGGCCCTTGTAGAGGTCCGGCAGGGTGCGCGCCCACCGCTGCGGGTAGTGCGCGCCGCTGTCGACGGACGCGGACAGCTCATCGAGCTTGGGGCGCCGCCCGGCGGTCGCCGCGCAGATCTTGTCCATCAGCTCGTCGACCAGGCGCCACACCTTCATCGCGGTGGGCTTCTTCGGCCCCAGCCGGGTGTGCATCGTCCAGCCGGAACCCGCGACGGGCGCGTCCTTGGGGTCGATCTTGATGTAGCCGGGGAAGAGGTAGGCCAGCTCTTCCGGGTCGCTCACGGTCATGCCGACGCGCCACTTCGACATGAGCTTCATCATGGCGGTGATGGCGTCCTGCGTGGCGCGCAGGGCCGCGACCAGGGCCCGCACGCGCATCGCGCGGCCTTCCTCTTCGATCTTGTCGACCATTTCCTTGATGTCGAAGGGCAGGGAGGCGGTCTCGTCGCAGATGATGACGATGCCGGGGATCTCGTGGCTGATCGGGAGTTTGTTGTCGGTCTTCTGCTCGCGCATCAGCTGCTGGTATCCGGCCTTGCGGGCGGCGATGATCTCCCCGGCCATCTTGAGCATGAGGCGGGCTTCGTCCTCGGTGTGGGCGATCCAGTCGACAATCGGCGCGGAGGCAAGGCCCTCGGTGGCCCACGGAGTGATCCACGGGAGGGCGACGCCGCCGCCGGTGATGTCGATGGCCCAGATCAGCGCGTCGGGCATCCGGGCGAGCTGAGCGGTGACCACGCGCAGCGAGTTCGTCTTGCCCGCGTCCGTCTCGCCGATCAGAATGCCGCAGTCGTTGCAGAGGCTGCCGAGCGCCGGCTCGCCGTTGCGGTGCACGCCGAAGGGGAACCGCTCGGTGAGGCTGATCTCGGAGTAGTCCTCCGGGTAGGGGATGTCCTCGCTGATGACGTCCTTGAGGGTGACCTCGATCAGGATCGTGCCGCGGTTGGCGCCGGGGAAGATCTCCACACCGCAGCCGTCGGCCAGGCGCAGGTCGCTGGCGAACTTCGGGCCGTAGCCGTTGAGGTCGTCGATGGTGGTCCCGCCGTCGGGCAAGTCCATCTCCACCGTGTAGCCGACCTTCCCGGGCCAGTGCTGCACGTCCTTGCCCTGGCACTTCTCGATCCGGGCGACGCGTGCCATGCGGTCTTCCCAGTCGCGCAGGATGCCGACCGACTCGCGACGCAGCTTCAGCAGCCGCTTGCGCTGGGAGCGGGTGGGCTCCGTGCGGGTCGCCGAGGCGTTCGCGGCGAGGCCGACGGCGGCCAGGCCCAGGCCGGTTGCCCAGCCGGTGGAGGTCAGGGGCGCGGTCGCCAGCGCCCAGGATGCCCATCCGGCGGCGGTGAGCCAGGACAGGGCGCGGGTGGTGAGGGTGCCGACGGTGGTGCCCTCGCGCAGGTCGTGGACCGACCCGGCGGCGGCCGCGCCGGTGAGGGTGACAGCGGCGGCCTGCCAGGGCAGTCCAGTGATCGGGGCGAGCATCACCATCGAGGCAGCGGTCTCGCTGGCGTATCCGAGGAAGGTGGTGTGGCCGCTGGGCAGCGACCAGTCCCAGTGACGCATCGACATGGGAAGAGTTCTCCATCCTGGTCAGGAAGGCGGGGGCGAGGGCAGCAAGGCAATAGGCAGGCAGCAAAGGAGCCGGTGGCCGGCCCCCGGGGTTCGGGGTCCGGCCACCGGCTCCTGGTGGTGCGGGTCGTGCTGGGGGATGTGGGTCAGCGGGGGGTGTTCCACATGGACTCGGCAGCCGGGCCCTTGCGGGGGCTGATGTTGTGGCTGATTTCCCGGCTATGGTCCTCGAGGAACAGCTTCGCGGCCATGTCGGCGTCGTCGCCGGCCGCGCGGATCATCGACTCGAGCATGCCGAGCTCGTCGGTGACGCGGTCGTCGACCGGGTACAGGTCGCGGGTGCGCTGGTGCAGGGTGTGGATGCAGTCGGCCAGAGCGGTGATCCCGTAGGCGGTGCCCTGGAACTCGCTGCCGACCTGCATCATGTGGACCGGTTCGAAGGTGCGGTAGAGCACGGCCATCAGGACGCATCCGGACTCGATCCGGCCGGGCATGAACATCGCGCCCTCGGGGGCGTCGGCCCCGGTCGGGGTGACGTTCCACATCCACTCGTTCGTCCGCGGGGCGACGATCCGCTCGATGTCGAACGCGTGGGCACCGCGGAAGAGGGCGACCATGTTGTCCGCGCGGGACGCGGCGTTGACCATCCGCTGGTACGCCTCGATCAGCTTGGCGATGGCCCGCTTGCTGCACGGGTACTTCTGGTCGGAGTTGACGGCCATCTGCTGTACGGCCATTGCCGCGGCGCGGATGCCGTTGGGCAGGCCGGCGTACTCGGCAGCAACCTCCATCATGCTGCGCGGGCTGTAGCCGGTGTAGGCGGAGTGCGCGGCGCGCATGGCCATGGCGAACTTGCTGTTGTTGCCGTCCAGCACCGTGGTGCCTGCGGTCAGAGAGGGTCCGGTCACGGGGTCGGTGTCCTTCCTCGGGTTGTTGACCTTGAGGGTGAGCTGGTCCGCCTGGGCTTCCTTGTCGTGGCGGGCCTTGGAGCGGCGGAAGAAGAACCGCCAGATCCGTCCGGCGGTGCGGACGGGGAACGCGAACCCGCCCAACGGGTCGCGGTGCCGGGTGAGCAGGCGCCAGACGCCCCACAGGAGTCCGAGGGGCAGCGTGAGCAGCCCTCCGAGTCCGGCGAGGAATCCGGCGCCGGCGCAGCGCGCCCAGTGCCCGAGCTTGCGGGCGGCGACGCGGCGCAACCGGTAGAGGCGGCCCAATGCCGGGCCGCTGCTACCGGAGCCGTTAGGGCTGCCGTTCTTGCCCTTCTTCGAGCGGCGCAGCTTGCCCGCCCAGCCGCGCATCTTGCGCAGCGCGCGCCCGAGACGGGTCGTGGCGGGCGTGGACGATCCGGTACCGGTGCTCTTGCCGCTGGTGCCGGAGCCGCCGGAAGAACCGGAGTTCCCGGAGCCGGCGCCGCCGTTCGTGCGGCGCATCCTGTTGCCCCAGCCCTTGAGGGTCTGCCACGCCTTGCCGGAGCGGGACTGCTGGTGGGCGCCCGCCTTCCCGGGGTGGTTCTTGCCGCCGGTGCCCTTGAGCGCGTTGGCGCCGGGGCTGTTGGCACCGCCCAGGCCGCCACCCTTGTTCTTCCGGCGGCCGCCCTCGCCGAGGAGACCGCCCGGGCCGCGCCCGTTCCTCCCGTTCCCGCTTCCGCGGCCGCCGAGGCCCCGGCCGGAGCCGCCGCCGAGTCGGCGTCCGGCGCCGGTCCCGACGGAGCCGGTGCCGTTCGTCCGGCCGCGGCCGCCGCCACCGGCAGCCCCGCCGCCCCAGCCGCGACCACCGCCGCGTCCGAGCAGGCCGCCCTTGCCCGCGCCTCCCCCGGACCGGCCGAAGCCCCCGCCGGAACGGTTGCCAGTGGTGACCTTGCGAACGGTGGAGACCTTCGAGCGCTTCTTGCGTCCGGCCAGCGCGGCGGCGCCGACCGCTGCTCCGGCCGCGCCGGCGGCGATGAGTCCAGGTACTCCGGCGGCGCCGTACGCGACACCTGCTGCGATTCCGGTTGTGTTTCCGCCGTGGATCAGAAGTGGCAGCGCCCTTGGGTGTCCACGGCTGGTCTTCTTCGGCTCCGCGGCCGGGTCTGCGCCACTGGAGGGCGTGGTGACGACGGGGTATTCGGCGGTGTCGGCGCCCTCGCCGCCAGTGCTGTCCGTGGCGGTGTCGGGGGGTGTGGTCGCGGTGTCTGCCACGACGAATCTCCTCACAATGCGTAGCGGAGAGGCGAGGCGAGGCGAGGCGAGGCGACGCGAGCGCAGAGCCCCCCTTCACCCCCGGTTGGAGGGCTCAGCAGGGAGCTGGGAGGGGTGTTTTCCCTCGCCTCGCCTCGCCTCGCTTCGCCTCGCCGCTACTTTCCGTGAACGACAAGGCTGGTGGTGCAAAAGGTGCTTTCCGGGCCGTTGGCGGGGCCGGTTCGCGCAGGGTGGAGCGGGTGACGCGATCGGCCTGGCGGCCGCGGCCGGCCCCCGCAGCCGCCCTGTCCGGCGGTGCGCCGGAGGGGAGGTGCGAGGGACGACCGTGGGGGCCAGGAGGGCTCTCAGATCAGATTCCGTTTTCAGGCTGCGGCCTGCTCCGGGACCTCGTTGCCGTCGCCCTTGAGCAGGGCGACGGCGCGGGTCTTACGGTCCTGCGCGGAGCCGGTGGAGATGCCCAGCTCCTCGGCGATGACGCGGACGGTGACCGCGCTCTCGCCCCGGGCCTGGATCATCGCGGCGACCCGGTGGGTGTCCCAGTCGACCTGGGACATGCGGGCCATCGCGGCCGCTTCGACCGCGCGGGCCTCGTGTTCAGCCGCACGCGCCTGATGCTCAGCGGCCTCCTCGATCGCGGCCTGCTCGCGCACCTTCGAGGCGGCGATCTCCTCGGCTGCGATCTGCTCCTGACGGGCCGCGTTCACCGTCGCGGCGCGGTGTTCAGCCTCCTTCCGCTCGTGTTCAGCAGCCTCTTTGAGGGCCCGCTTCTGTTCGGCCAGGGCCCGCGCGCGGCGCTGGTCCTGCTCTGCGATGCCGGCCTGCCGGGCGGCCTCATCGCGCTGTGCGCGGGCGGCGGCATCGGCCTGGATGCGGCGCTCGTGCTCGGTGGCCTCCGTGGCCATCCGCTGCTGCTCCAGACCCCAGCTGGCCTGTACCTTCTCCCGCTCGATGCGGGCGAGGGTACGGCGCTTCTCGGTCTCGTCGGCGAGCTCCTGCGCTTCGGCCGCGGCCTGGTCCTCCGCGAGCTTGAGCGCGTGCTGACGCTTGGCCTCGCGGAGTTGAAAGTCCGCCTCGGCTTGTTGAATCTCCGCCTGAGCCTCGCGTTCCGCTTCGGCGCGGGCGATCTTCAGCTGACCCTCGGCGCGGATCTTGTCGACCTCCGCCTGAATGCGAGCGGCCCCGAGTTGAACATCGGTCTTCACTCGCTGAATCTGGGCCTCGGCACGCTGAACAGCCGCCTGCGCCTCCCTCTCGATCCGCTTGGTCTCCTCCTCCAACGGCACGCCCAGCGCGCGTTCCACGCTGAACCCGAAGGGCGCGAGCTTGAACGGCAGCATCTCGTTGGCCGTCGCCGCCTTCCTCCAGCGCCGCTCGTCTTTGTCGTACTTCTGGCGCAGGCCCTCACGGTAGATCCGCAGCTGCTGGTGCTGGGCGGCGACCTCCTTGTAGGGGAGGTTGTACAGCCGCATCCGGCGGGCCAGGCGGGGCGTGGTCAGCGGGGAGAGGATCCACCGGGTCAGCGGGACCGACCCCAGCGGGGTGGCGCCGGCCAGCAGATCAGCCATCCGGCCGATGTAGTGGCGGGCAGCCTCCACCGCGATGATGAACAGCACCGGGATCACGCCGTGCATGGACGCCGCGAGCGGGTCGTCCGACACCGGCCCCGGCGGGGCAGCCGCGTTGAACGCCACCGTCGCAGCAGTCAGGCCGTGTGCCGCCCAGCGCAGCACCGGCAGCGGCATCCGCTTGCGCATCATGTAGAGATCGAGCGCCAGGAGCACGAGGATGCCCGCGTCGATCCCGACGGGGAACGCGTAGGAGAAGCTGCCGAAGCCCTTGCCCTCCGCGAGATGCCGCAGCGTGTTGTAGGAGCCGGTGAAGCCGATCCCGGCGAGCACCAGGCCCCCGACGCCGGCGATGACGGCAAGCATCCGCATCGTACGCGGGTCGTCCGGCTTCGGCGCCGTCTCAGGCTCCGGAGCGTCGTGCTGCTCCGGCTCCGGGTCGTTGTCGCCGGGGTGGTTGTGGTCGGGGTGGTTGTGGCCGGCCGGTTCGGGGGCGTTCCAGGAGTACTGGTCGTCGTCGCCGTCCGGGCGGATGTCGGGCTTGCGGAAGTCGACGGCGGTCATGTGCTCTCCGGGTCGTCGGTCGGGAAGAACGGGTCCAGGGCCAGGCCGACGCACAGCCGGACCGCGCCGAACACGGCCAGGCCGACGGCCAGGTGCATGCAGGTGGGCCACAGGCCGTTGGCGAACAGGTCGAACAAGGCCAGGACGGTGGCGACCAGCGCAGTGAGCGTGGCCAGCAGGGCCGATAGCGGGCTGCGCGCCACGTACCTGTCGGCCGGGGTCTTGTCGAGATCCGGGGTGGTGGCGGTGGTACTCACCAGACACCCCCACTGGTAGCGTTAACCATGCGAATCGCTCCTTGTCAGCGGATCGCGAGAACAAAGGAGAGGCCCCGGGCGTGGGGCCTCTTTCTCTTTGCCGAGCCGTTCCGGCTCTCCGACCCCGCCACGGCCCAGGCAGTCGTGGCGAAGCGGGAGAACCGCCGGCCCCGCAACGGAGAGCAACTCCGGCCGGGGCCGCGGCGAGTGGTCCCAGGCAAGGTCAGTCGCGGTGCTCCTTGAGGTACTGGGCGATCTGGATCTTCACGCTCGCCATGCCGGTGTACGCGGTCATCGCCGCCCAGACGCCCTGGTTCTTTGTGGCGTCCTGGAGCAGCCGGTACGCCTCCAGGACCAGCTGGTCCGGGTCAGCGTCGATGTGGCGCAACGGGCTGGTCAGACGGGCAAATATCCCGGCCATCGAGGACTCCTTCGAGGTATCGCTCCTGGACTGTCGCCAGGAGCAGCAGACGGAACAACACGGCCACCCGAGGCACGGGCGGCCGACGCGAGATGGTGTTGCGGCGCGGGCAGAAAGTTGGCTGGCGCTCCCGCCGGACGGGATCGCCAGCCGTCATGCCTGCTCGAAGTCGCCGCTTCAGGCAGTTGCGGCGATGTGCTCGCAACTGGGCGACCGGTGCGGGGCGACAACGCTGTTGTCAGGCAGCAGCTCGCCGGTGTCCTCGAAGACCAGGACGCCGTTGCACAGCAGGCTCCAACCTTGCTCCGGGTGGTGAGCCACCAGGTGGGCGGCCTCACGGTCGGGGCTGTCGGCTGACGGGCACGGCGGCGTGTGCGGGCAAGCGGGCGTTGCCATGGTGATCTCCCTTGAATGCGGTGCAGGTTGAGGTGTGGACCGGACAGCAGCGGGATCGAGTGATCGGCTGCTGAGTGCTGTCCCTGCGTTCTCCGCCGTCACCGGACCGGAACAGAGGCCGGACCGGTGACGCCCGGGCAGCGCAGGGCTGCGGTCAGGCGCTGGCGTTGTGGGCGCGTTTGCGGGCGGCGCGACGCTTCAGTGCGCGCCGCTCGTCCTCGCTCATGCCGCCCCAGACGCCGTAGTGCTGGTTGGTGTCCAGCGCCCACTGGAGGCAGGTCTCCATGACCGGGCAGCGGCGGCACACGGCCTTGGCTTCCTCGATCTGCAGCAGGGCAGGGCCGGTGTTGCCGATCGGGAAGAACAGGTCCGGCTCCTCCTTCCGGCAGGCCCCGCTGGTCCGGAAATCACGGTCGCTGTCGTCCGAGGCGAGGCTCGAGGCGAAGGTGGTGCGCACAATGTGCTTCACGGATCCTCCCTGGATGCGTGTGTCAACGGGTCCCGCTGTCGCGCTGGTTGCCGGTGGGCGGGTGGATGTCGGTGACGCGGTGGCCGACTGGCCGCAGCGGGACGGACGTCCCGGTGCCTCGTCAAGCGGCACGGGTGAAAGCGCCCGCGATCGAGCTGGAGTCGGCTTTGCCAGGCCGGATCAGATAGTCGGAGTCGGTCCAGGCCGACCCGACCGGGAACGGCTGCCCGTCAGGGCGCAGCGTGTCGCGCACGATCACCGCCCACCGCGCACCGGCACGGCCCAGGAGCGCCGCCGCCCTGAGCGGGTCCCTGATCAGGGCCAGGACTTCGAAGCGGCCGTCGACGTTCTGGTAGATGGCGCCGAGGCGGCGCGGGCCGATCTCGTCGTCAGCAGACGGCAAGGGGATGCTCTTCAACGTCAAAGGTCCTCTCGGTGAGCGGGGATCACGCGGTTTCGGCGTCGTCGCGGGGCTGTGTGCGCCCACGCGGAGTCCCTCGAGGCGGGTAGATGGCGTGAACGGGGTGGTCGGCGTCCATTGCCGCGCTCGCCGCCGTGGCAGCGGTGATCAGCAGGGCTATGGCGGCCGGGCTTTTCAGACCTCGCGCGGCGACGACGTTCGCGGCAGCCGATTGCGTGGCCCAAGCTATGTCGGCGATGGTCACAAGGGATGCGGTGGGTAGGGCGCTGCCCTCGCTCCTGGGAGAAGGAGCGAGGGCAGCGCGATTGTGCTCAGGTGATGTCCGGGAGCTCGGCGCGGTGCGGAGCACGCGCCGGTGGGCAACTGGCCATCGGTGGAGTCACGAACGTGGCGGCGGCCTTCACCGTCCGATCGGACAGCGTCGGCATACCCGCGCCTATCGACTGCCCCCTGCTGTGTTTCCGTGGACCTGGCCATGCGCCCGCTGGTTCCGGGCCGCCGCCTCGCGGGCCTCCCGCTCCTCCTGAGCCTTGCGGTAGTCCTCCAGGTCCTGGTCGGCCATGGCAAGGACGGCCAGGTGTGCGATGGTGTACATACAGGTTGCCTCTCACCAGTGGTATGGCCTGTACCGCGGCGCTCAGGGGGCCTAAGCCCTGGGCGCCGCTTCGGAGTTGGAGCAGGATCCCGCTCCCCTGGCCGCACGAGCAGGTCATGCGGCCAGGGGAGCGGGCGGGCCCACGGTGATCTCGCCCCGTGGGGTGACCTTCCGCGGGCCCGCAGCCGCTTTCCTCAGTGCCGGTTGTTCTCCGAGCGCCTGTTCTGCTCGGCGTTCTTCCTCCTCAGCTCCTCCCACTCCTCATCGGTAAGGCTGGTGACGAAGCTGATCACGGCATTCACCTTCACCGGCCACCTCCCGCCCGGACCTGGAGCAGTTCCCTGGCCATGTCCAGGTCGCTGTCGCCGTCGTTCGCGGAAGCGGCGGTCTGGGGAGGCACGGGGTGGGGGTGCCTGCATTTGTCGTTCGGCCCACAGGAGCAGCCCTTCTCGATGTGGCACCGGATCTGCCTGCCAACCAGCTCACGCTCGGCGCCGAGCGTGATGGCCGAGGCGGCCATCCGGGCGACGACTCCGCGGACGTGGCGCCGAACGCACAGTCCGGGGACCGTGGGGATGAGCGGGGACTCCTGGCAATCCCGCCGGACACGGTGCAGCGTCTCCGGGATGCTCGGGTCGCTATCTCCCGCGTGTACGCGAGGAGGCGGGGGAGCTGTCATGATGGTTCGCAAGGTCGATTCCTCTCTCCACCGAGTTGGCGACCGACGACGGCCCCGGGGCGCAATCCCGGGGCCGTCATCGTTTTGCGGGCTGTCCGTACGAGTAGCCGTCGTACGAGCAGCCACGGCCCCGGCCACCCCGCGTACGGAGTGGCCGGGGCCGTGGTCGCTGGTAGGAACAGTTGTCAGGCCGCCGTGACCGCTGCCCGCAGGTCGGTCACGGCGCTTGGATCCCAAGCTTGGCCAGAATTCCCCCTCTCAGCATTGAAGCGGCATTCGCTAAATTGAATTCGCCCAACACCGAAGAGATGGGGGGATTTATGTTCAAGGGCATCAAGAGATCATTAGGAGTGTTCGGGTGTGCTGGGCTCCTGAGCGCCGCTGCTGTGCTGACAACCGGCGGACCAGCACAAGCTGCCGCTCTCGGCTGCGACTACCCGAAGGTCTGTTTCTACACCGCGTCCAAGACGAAAGTCGGACAGTTCCAGGACGTCACCTCCGGGTGGCAGTCGTTCTCCCGAACCGACATCTACTACGCAGTAAACACCCGCAACGACGACGTCGCATACATCCGCTACAGCAACGGCCAGACCAGCTGCCTGGGTGAAGGGCAGCCCAACACGATCTGGGACCTCAGGAGTTTGTACGGCGCCAACGTGTACCCCAACGGGGTGCGGATCAGCACCAGTTCCGACTGCTATCCGTAAGCGATACGGGAAGTTGCCGCCGTCGAGCTCTAACCGACGGCGGCAACTTAACGCTCAAACACTCAACGCCGCCTTTCACGGCAAACAAGCATGCAAATTCCAGTAAAGCCCTGGTCAGGATTCCAGCCCCACCAAACAACCCTCCCCACTGGGCAAAACAGACAAGAAACACGCCCGCCTCACAGCAATCACTGACCACAGACGCAAAATCCCTGCACCCGCCGACCCAACCAAATCCAGTTGCTGAATCAGCCCCGGAGACGACCATCCCACACCCTCGGGCACTGCTGACTGCCATACGAACAGCCGCGGCCCCGGCCACCCCCGATCACTCGGGATGGCCGGGGCCGGGTCGTTCGTGCAGGGCGATTC
Source organism: Streptomyces asiaticus (assembly GCF_018138715.1). Lineage (NCBI taxonomy): Bacteria > Bacillati > Actinomycetota > Actinomycetes > Kitasatosporales > Streptomycetaceae > Streptomyces > Streptomyces asiaticus. The sequence continues at coordinate 144,475 of NZ_JAGSHX010000002.1, read as the reverse complement.
AGCGCATCGGGCGCTTGGGGCGAAGGGTGGCGAGCGGGACCGGAGGACCGGCCTGCGGGACGTCACCAGCGGGACGCTGGGCACGCCGGGCGTCGGTCTCGCGGACCGCCGGTTCTGTCGAGGCCCACTTCATCTCGCGCAGCAGCCACAGCGGCCGGCCATCGCCCGGCTCATCCTCCGTCGTCGCGGTCTGCTTCTGAGCCGCGATCTGAGTGAGGGCTGGCGCGGGCGTGACCTTCGGTTTCCGCGTGACGCGGTTCGAGCGGCGCCCGTCGGTCTCCGAGACGCCTTCCTCCATACGTCGCCGCCACCGCTCGACCTCTACGTCGATGATCACGCGCCGGTGGCTGCCGTCCGTGCAGTAGGTCGGATCGGCCGTGCCTGCCCTCTCCGTGTCGTGTGGCACCAACCGAGTCCGTCCAGGCCGCCCGTTCGGACGACTGATCGGAACCCAGGTACGACAGGACGGGCACACCAGGGAGATGCAGGCCGGGTCCAGGTCGTACTCGTGCACGGCAATCTGGGAAACACGCAGCGGGGCAAGCTCGTTGCGGCCGCGGGAACGGGTACGGCGGACACGCTCCTTGGCGGTGCGCTCGGTAACGGCAGCAGCAGACATATGGACTCCTCACGTACGGAGCGGGCGGGGTGTATCAATCGCGGGTGCTCTCTCCGCCGCTGCGGGACGCACGGCTAGGCCGGCGTCCCGCAGGACGGACAACGCATCAGCGCTGCGACTTCGCGCAGCAGCCCTTGAGCCGAAGGCCCTGGCCCGGAGGAGTTAGTGGTGCCTCATGGTGCAAAGACTCCGGGGCCACCGAGGTGGCGACTGCTGCGGTGCGCTTACGCGGTGTTCCAAGAGGATCACCGTCGATCACATACCTCAGGTTGCCTCAGGTACCCTCAGGTGTCAAGCGGTATAGTGAGGTATCTAGGAAGCGAATGGAGGCGAACATGCCCGGCCCACCCCGAGCCGACAACCGGCCGCCGTATGCGCGCATCGCGGGCCACTACCGCGACCTCATCAGCTCCGGGAAGCTGTCGCCGGGCAACCTGCTGCCGAGCATCAAGGCCCTGGCCGATGAATGGAAGGTCAGTACCGCCACGGCCGACAGGGCCATGCGGCTGCTGCGCGAGGAGAAGCTGGTCCGGGGCATCCCAGGTGTGGGTACCGAGGTCGTGGGACGCCCGGTGTCGCTCTCCTCCGGCTCCGAACGCCACGACCGCAGCAGCAAGACAAAGTCGTCGTGGGGCGTCGGTGAGCAGTCGTCTGGCCACACCGCTGGCATCGTTGCCGCCCCCGAAGAAATCGCGAACGTGCTCGGCATCACTCGCGGTGACGATGTGATCCGTCGAAGCCGTGTCTACCGGGACTCTCACGGCATCGTCTCCCACTCGACGTCCTGGATCCCAGCCGAGTTCGCGCAGGTACTGCCCGAGTTGGCTGAGAGCGAGCGCCTCAAGGGCGGGCTATCGCTCGACCTGATTGCCCGAGCCACCGGACGCAGGGTTGCGCAGCGCGAGGATGAGGAGACCGCCCGCATTGCCACTGTCCAGGACCTTGAGCTCCTGGAGCTGGAGGCCGGCACAGTCGCAGCGATCCTCGTGCTGACCGCGCGATTCTTGGACGCCGACGGCGAGCTACTGGAGTACGGCGTCGACCTGGGAGCCCCCGGCCGCACGCGGCGGACCACTTCGGAGGTCCGGTGACCCGGCGCGATGACATCGTCTTGGACGACACTGTCGTCAACCGTCTTGAGCGCAACCTCGGTGTGCTCCTGCATGCCGAGCACACCGACACTCTGACCCTGGAAGGACGATTCGAGATCAGCCGCATCTCCGAAGCCCTGCCCGACCGACCGGGGGCAGCGCCGCGGGCCATCCTCATGACAGGGATGCCGGGCGCTGGCAAGACGACGCTGGCGCGCGCCCTTGAGCAGGCCGGGCTGGTGCGCCTCTGTCCTGATGAGGAGATGTTCCGCCGCTACGGCCACTACGGCCAGGACTTCCCGCGCGGTCAGTTCCGCATCCGGGAGGCACCCGTGCTCAAGGACATCGCCCTCGAGCTCCAGGAGCACCTGGCAGCAGGGCGAGATGTCGTTGTCGACCACGGCTTCTGGACTCCAGAGGAACGTGCCCAGTGGGCGGCGACCGTGACGGAGGCCGGAGGCGTCCCCATACTGATCTACCTGCCGGTCCCTCATGAAGTGCGCTGGGAGCGGATCCGGGAGCGCAACGCGAAGTCGCTGGTCGATGCCAATTCGATCGAGTTCAGCGAGGAAGACCTGCTCAGGTTCGCGGGTCGGTTCCACCCGCCGACGGCTGATGAGCCGCACATCGTCTACGACGGGCAGCCGAGCAGCGTGCTGAACTACGAGTTCGATGGCTGACGCTTTACTGATCACCGGCTGCTGCCCCCATACGACAAGGAGGCAGCAGCAGAGTTCGGCGCGGCTGGGTGTCCATGAACGGACATGGAACTCACCGCTCCTGCCGACTCGACGGCGCCAGCAAGGCCTTAAGGATCACACCGCCGATACCCGTACCCGCCAGCGTCATAGCGATGTCGCGGATCGCGATGATCAACACAATCCCGACAGCGCCACCTACCAGCGCCCCAGTGATACCGACGGCAGAAAGCCTTCTGTGCCGACGCGTTCCACCTTCAGCAGGCACCGCGGGTACCTGGCCAACAGACATCAAGTCGAGAGATCGGCCGTGCGCGTCGGTCACCAGATGCCGCTTCTCGGACATGGCGCCCCCTCCTCAGCTCAACGGACTCTCGTGAATTCGCTGTTCACAACCGTGGATTGCGGGAGCATGACCAGACGAGGTCCCGCAGCTGCCCCGTCCTGGACCAGTCCAGGACATGAAGCGGACCACTATCGGACCAAGGCGTTCGCTCTGCTGATTTGCCGTCGTCGCCGCATGACACTGGTCGCGCAGAGCACGGATTGTGACTCGGGGAGGACCAGTGGCTGGCAACGCTCGCCAGGGAGAGCCGCGCACCATGTTGGAGTGCCTGCTGCGCCAGCAGCCACGCACCTACGAGGAGATCGTTCGGGAGTTCGATCGTCTCGCCAAGGAGCTGGGTGAAAATGTCACGCTCAGCACTCGGCACCTGCGCCGCCTGGCCAGTGGCGAGCGGACAAACACCACGCCAGTCATGCGCCGTGTTCTTCAGTCGATGTTCGGCAAACCGCTCAACGAGCTTCTCGCCCCATGGAGCGGTGAAGTTCTCCTCGCGGCAGCCGAGCCCACTGGGCTGCTCCTTGCCACAGGACAGCCCGCTGCGGACCGGGAGTTAATTGAAATGGCAGCACGACGAGCCAAAAGCTTCGCCCTTGCGGCAGGCCAGACCGATCTCACGTCCGATGTCATGGAGCAGGTACACGCGGATGTTCAGCGCCTGGCGCTGGACTACCCGCAGCGACCGCTGTCCGAGCTGCTGCCGGATCTGATCGGTACACAGGACACGGTCTTCACTCTGTTGGAGCAACAGCGTCGCCCCGCGCAAGCCCGGCAGCTGTATTTTCTCGCTGGTGTCACGGGCGGCCTGCTCGCGAAAGCCTCGCACGACATGGCCGATCCCCATGCGGCCCTGACTCAGGCGCGGACAGCCTATGTGTGCGCGGACAACGCGGATCACAACGGTCTGCGAGCATGGATCCGCGGTCTTCAGTCCCTGGTCTCGTACTGGGCTGGCCGGACACGTGAATCCGTCCGCTACGCCCAGTCCGGCGCCGAGTTCGCCGCCAGCAACACCGCCAGCGTGTGGCTGCCCATGAACGAGGCCCGCGCCTGGGCCTCGCTCGGAAACGCGAACGCGGCACGGGCAGCGATTGAACGCGCCGAAGCCGCCTGGGACAGCGTGCAGGAAGACGAGGTCGACGAGCTCGGCGGCCTGTGCACTTTCGGGCGGGCCCGTCAGATCTACTACGCGGCAGAGGCTCTGTCATGGTTGCCATCCGAGGTGACGGCAGCAGACGACTACGCGAGGCGAGCGGTAGACGCCTACGAGGACAGCTCGTCTCCCGAGTGGGCATTCGGCGACCAGGCCGGCTCCCGCAGCGCCCTGGCTATCGCACGGATCCAGGCGGGAGAGCTGGAAGGAGCCGCTGAGGCCGTCGCACCGGTACTCGACCTCGCCCCCGAGCAGCGGATCAACGGCATCATCACCTGCACACAGCGGGTCCATCTCGCGCTGCGCGACTCTCCCCTTGCGGAGGCGGGTGCCGGCTTGCAGGAGCAGATCGAGATCTTCACCCGCACCCCGCTGAAGGCTTTGCCCCGCTAGGAGCTCTCCCTTGACGTATCCAATCCGTATCACCGGCAGCAAGGTGGTCCTGCGTGAGTTCTCTATACGGGATGTCGAGGATGTCCTGGCGATCATTGGCGACGACAAAGTCACCAGGTGGTTGTCTTTCGACAGCCGTGATCGGGACCAGGCCATCGCCATGATCGAGGGGACACTCGAACGCGCCCAGCAGGAGCCGCGGACGGAGTACTACCTGGCAGTGGCCAAGCACGGCGACGACCATGTCATCGGCTTCGCACGGATCGGATACGCCGGCGTCAAGGCCGGCAAGCTCGGCTACGCGATCGCAGCAGAGGAATGGGGCCGCGGCTACGCCACGGACGCGGCCCGCACCCTCACGACATACGCATTTACGGAGCTGGGCCTGCACCGAATCAGTGCGGCGATCGGACCCGAGAATGCGGCTTCGATCGCCATGGTGGAGCAGCTCGGATTCACCCGGGAGGGAGTCCTGCGCGATCACGTCTACACGAACGGTGCCTGGCGCGACAGTGTGCTGTACTCCGTCCTCTCCCATGAGTGGGGCTGATGGCCTGACCTCGTCGATCTACCCGAGGGTGCCCCGCCAAAGCCACCAATCATCACATACCGGGAGATGACCGATGACTACATTCCTGTACGCCATCAGTAGCTCAGAACAGCCAGCACCCGTGAAGATCGGCAAGTCAGGTAACGTCGCCAAGAGGCTGCGTCAGTTACAAACCGCCTCACCGGTCCCACTCCAGGTGTGGTGGCAGCGAGAAACGTCCGACCCTGCGTTGGAAACCAAGCTGCACCGTCATTTCGCCGCGCAGCGTGTGTCTGGCGAGTGGTTCCGCTTCCGACAGGATGACTGGCCCGAAGAAATCGCCCAGGTGGCCGAACTCCTGGAGCAGCAGTACCCGGAGCAAGGCGAGAAGCTCCACAAGAAGCAGGGCGGAAAGCGGACCTTCGTGGTCGGGCACACACACCGACCGCCCAACGGGGTCCCTGAGTGGGCTACCGAAGACGCCGGTAAGGGCATCCGTTGCGAGTGCGGACACACCACAACCGACCACGGAGGGCCTCCTCCCTACACCTGTGGCGGCCTCATCCCTGGGTGGGGCTGTGATTACGGATGCGAGTGCCTCGAGTTCCGAAGCGATGTGCCATGGTCGCCGAGCGCATGGCTGACAGCGGCAGCAGACTGCCGTCGGTGCCAAACGGCGAAGAAGGGCTGATGTGGAACCAACGACCAGCTACCCGCCTATGACGGTGCCCGCACGGCACGCGCGAGTCGTCAACACCGTCCCACGGGCAGCACATCATCCACGCGTCCCGCCTGACGGGATATGTGCGCGGAAAGTTGCCCGCCGGACGGGAAGTCCGGCGAATCCGGCATAACCATCTTGGCGAATCCGGAAATATCTGCTCGGATCATGGGCGCTGCCGGCTCGAAGAGGTCATCGGGGAGGTACGGCGAACGGATGATCCATGTGACTCGGCACGTTCATGTTCTGGTCGGCCCCGACGTCCGTGCCACGCGGTCGCAGAGCTCGGAGGGCGGCCTGGAGAGTCGGGGAGTCACCCTTCCTCCATCGCTTGGGCGCGATGAGTTTGAGCCGTGGTGCGTCTTCGGGAGTGAGGACCTGGCTCTGGCAGTCGATGACTGGGATGAGACCGAGGTTGTGCCCGTAGAGGAGGACGGGTTTTCGGGCGACCAAGGAGCGCAGTTCGAGGCGTGCGATGGGGCCGAGCAGGTTGACGCGGCTTCCGGGTCTCTTCTGTTTGCCTACGACGACGAGGCCGTCGAGGCCGTCGGCTACGGTCTCCCAGTCGTAGGGCCGGTCTTCGTTGAAGACGGTGCCGTAGTGGAGGGTCTGAACTCCGTCGGGGAGTTCGTCCGTGATCTGGGCGAGCCAGTTCTCCCACTTCGGGTTGTTCCTCGTGCGGGGGGCTGCGCTGATGTACACGCGTACCGGGGCGCCTGGGGGACGGTCGGCGGCGATCCGATGCATCGCTGCGGCGAAGCGGCGCTGCTGCGCCGGCTCGGCGAATGTCTCCACGTCGAGGGGGTTGGTTGGCGTCGCGTGCATGATGGTCATCATGCCGGTCTGAGTGTCCTTCTGTTTACCGAGGGCCGAGGTCAGCCAGAAATGGCGCCACGTCAGGAGGCTCTGGGAGCAAGGCGACACGGGGGAGTACGGGGTGTCGTTACGCGCAGTAGTGGGGGTAGTGTGTCTGCGGATAAGATCAATACAGACATGGTTAAGCCCCGCGAGGCTGCACTCCGGGGCACGGCCGCAGACCAAGATCAGGATGGTCTCGACATGCCCCAGGGTACCCGTATCCTCTGCCAGACACACACGGCACCCGCTTCCGTAGCAGCGATGACTCGCGCGTCGCTCCGGTGGTCGGGTGCCGTTTCTGTTTTTCCGCGCCGGTCCGGGCGCGGGCACATCTCTCCCCTGGAGGTCGAGACGGCGTAGTCGCTTGAGGCGGCGCCCGCACTGCGGGCCTTGAGCCGCCGGGACGCTCTGCCACCCAGGTGATTAGCGGTCACCTCGGCTGAGCGCCCCCACATTCCACCGGGTGGGTTTAGCGGGCCCTCCCGAAGGGGTCGTCCGATCGGTTAGCGGCCGGTCGAACGGTTCGAACCTTGGTTCTTTCCCAGGAACCACGAAGACCCCGAGGGGCTTCGTCATGCCCTCACACATGGAGAGGAGCAGCTCTCATTTTGCATGACTGTTCTGGCTTTCGCCAGCCCAGATACGTCCGTTTCATTCGCGTTTGCGCGTCTGTGAAGTCCCGTCTGGCGGGATATCACAGTCTGATTCGCCCAGCATGTCCCGCTCAGCGCGAAGATCAATGCTCGTTCGGTGTCACACCGCAGCGGATTCCCACACCTGTAGCAGGCGTGAGGACCTCTCCCGCTTTCACCGTCCTGCCCGTCCACTCCACTGCGCCCCGGGCCAACCGTCACGCCGGTTCGGCGCGATCTCTGTCCACAGGCGATCCGTTCGAGGGTCGCGACATGATCTCTAACGCGTTGTCGTTGCCGCCTGCCCGCGCCGTGCAGGCGGACCGATGAGTGCCGTGGCGGTGGATACCGCCGTGATGGTCCCCGCCGCGCGTTCGCCGGTCGACGACGGCGCGGTGTCTGTGCTGCCTGATCTGTGGGTGCCGGAGGCGCGGCAGTGGTTGTCGACGTCGTCGGGGCGGGTGGCGCTGGATGGTTACAGCTGGATGCAGGCGGTGCACTGGGTGGCGGGGTCGGGGTTGTATGAGCCGCGGCGGTACCGGTCGCACGGGCCGCGTGCGTTCGGCCCGACGACGGTGTGGATCGCGCAGCTGCTGACGGAGCTGTCGCCGTGCCGCCCCGGGGTCGAGTATCTGATGCGCCGTACCGGCTTGTCGGAGCGGGCGGTGGAGTATCACCTGGCGATGCTGCGGGAGACCGGGCTGCTGGCCTGGAAGGTGCGCGGGACGCGGGTCCGCGGGGAGCGGGCGCAGGCGAGCGAGTACGTGTGGATGATTCCGCCGGAGTTCGATCGGGCGCTGGGGATCCGTACGTCCGGTGAGGGCACCGCGCGTCGGGTGACCGGGATCGCGGAGAGCGGCCGGGAGCTGGTGGCGAAGCTGGCGAAGAAGGCGTCGCGGAAGGTGCGCAAGCCGCGGTCGAAGACGTCGTCGAAGGCCCCGGTGAGGGGTGCTGAGCAGGGGGTTGTGACGGCTGTTTCGGATGAGGCGCGTTGCACCCCAATGCAGGTTGGTACCTCAGCGTCTTCTACTGCGGGTACTACTTCCTTCCCCCCTGAGAGCAGGCTCGCAAGCGGGCAGAGCAAGTCCCCCACCCCAAAGAAGGTCAAGCGGGGCCGCCGGAAGCTCAACAGCGTTGGGCGCCGTTTCCAGCTGGCCTCGGAGCTGATCCGCCAGGTGCCGTGGATGGGACGGGCCTCGGTGCCCCGGATCGCCTGGATCCTCAAGGAGGTCTCGGACGCCGGCTGGACCGCAGACGAGGTGATCGCGTTCCTCGACTGTGGCGACGCCCCGAGCACCGTGCACCGGCCCTCGGGGTTCCTCGCCGGACGGCTCAAGGGAGCAACCACCCTGTGGCCGACAGCTGAGGGCCGGGCGCGTGCCGTGGATGCGTACCGGGACTCCCGCCGTGCCGAGCAGGCCCGCCACCAGGAGTGGGAGGGCGTCTGGCAGGCTCCCCGCAGCGAGTCGGTGCGCCGCCTGGTCGCCGAAGCCTTCGCTCCTCGATCCCAGCAGCCGCTGGACAACAGCCTGGTGGCGGACCTGCCCGCCCACGGCCATCACGCTGAGGACGAGGCGCCCGACCTGGAGCAGCTGACCCGGGAACAGGTGCGGGACTGGCGAGTGCGGGCCATGAAGGACCACCAGGTGGTCTTCGACCACATCGACGCCTTTGGCGAGACGTCGGCGCGACGTCTGTTCAGCAACCAGCTCGTCAACGAAGTGCAGCGCCTGTCCGGCACCCACCACCTCGTGCTTGGACACACCACGTGGAGGTCAGCGTGAGCAACAGGTCCGACATGCCGTCGGCTGCAGACCATGACACACCGGATCTGCGGCCTGCGGAATGGCTCACCGGCAACATGGCCCACCTGTGGGAGGAGGCACTGGGCAGCGAGAACCTTGCCCGGCGTCTGCGCGTGGCCGGGGTCGACGCCCACGGATATCTGCATGTGACCTGCTCTCAGGCGGCGTACCGGACACATCTGCGGTTGCTCGCGCAGTACGTCGTCGCGCGGCTCAACGAGCTCGTCCCCACCGTCCGGGTGACGGGGATCAGAACCCACATGCGCCCCGTCGCGATTCTTGTGGCAACAGTCGACGCCAACACCGACCACCAGGTCCTCGACGGCGTACTGCTGGAAACCTGCCACGACGCCGTCCAGGTCTGGGGACCGGAACACCCCGCCATCCTGCGGCACACGGCACAGACTCCTGCTGACCAGTTCGTCGCGGACTGGGCTGCCCAGCACACCGCGACGACCGCTGGCACCAGTGCTCCGGTCCACGCCGTAGCTGAGCTCGCCGATCACGGGCGCCACGGCGCCAAAGCCACAGAGATCCGCGACCTTCGGCTCGTGACCATCGACCGCCCGGACATGTGCCTCGCCATCTGCGCGAAGAACCACCCAATTCCCTCGCTCGCCCAGCTCGCCATCCGTGTTGGCCTTCCCGCCAGGCAGGTGTGGTCATGACCGAAGCACGCAACACCAGTGGAGTGGACCTGGCCCGGGTCGCACTGCACCAAGCCCGAGAAGCCGCCAAGGCACGCGGTGAGGCCGGAACGCGGAAGACGAAGCGGCGGACCCGGTCCTCGAGCACGCGCCGGGATGGCCGGGAGCCGACGGGGTTCGCTGCCCTGCTCCAGGGCCTGATAGCCGACCGGGCCTGGGAGCTCCCGGCCGCCGGCGGCAGCGTCCTGGACCGCTGGCCGGACATCGCCGCGGCCGTCGCTCCGCAGCTGCCCCACCAGGTCGCGGCCGTCGGGTTCCACCCGGAGACCGGGCAGCTTGACCTCCGCCCGGCCTCTTCGGCCTACGCCACCCAGCTCCGCCTGATCACCGCGCGGATCGTCGCCGCGGCCAACGAGTCGGTCGGCACCGAGGCGGTGCGTACCGTGCGGGTCCTGCCCCCGGGTGCCGCGCCCGTGCCTCGGACCGCGCCCAAGGCCCCGGCCGCCGCGCCGGACGCTCCGCGGGCGCCGGTGAAGACGCGCGAGATGGGATCGGCCGGCTTCCACCAGGCACTCGCCGCGCACCAGGCCGTCGCGCCTCCGAGCCGCGTCGACCCGTCGATCGCGGCGGCCATCGAGCGGCAGAACGCGAGCCGTGGGATGCGCGAGCCGGAGGAGGACTTCGGCGACGGGCAAGCCGCGATCGAGGAACTACAGGCCAAGGCGGCACGGGAGGCAGCCGCCGACAGTGGCCGCGTTCGCGCACTGCGGCGGGCTCGTGCTGAGCGAGCTGGTTCCGCGGCTGCGGCCGCGTCTCGAGAGGCCCGTACCGCGTGATGACTGTGCGTGCGGGAGATGTGTACGGGCCGGTGATATCGGAGGTGTTGAGGTGATTGGATGGCTGGGTGTCGGCATCGGAGCGTGGTCGTTGAGCACGCTGTACGTGACTGGCGGAGTAGCGAGGCGAGGGGGAGGTAGCCGGTGAGCGATCGAAGCGCCATTGAGTGGACCGAGGCGACGTGGAATCCCACCACAGGGTGCGACCGAGTCTCGGAGGGCTGCACCAACTGTTACGCCCTTGCCCTGGCCAAGAGGCTCAAGGCGATGGGGGCGCCGAAGTACCAGAACGACGGCGACCTGCGGACCTCCGGCCCCGGATTCGGCGTCACGCTGCACCCGGACTCGCTGGATGTGCCCTACGGGTGGAAGAGCCCTCGCACCGTGTTCGTCAATTCCATGAGCGACTTGTTCCACGCACGCGTGCCACTGGACTACGTGCGGCAGGTCTTCGAGGTCATGGCCGACACCCCGCAGCACACCTACCAGATCCTGACCAAGCGGGCCCGGCGCCTGCGCCAGCTCGCCCCGAAGCTGGACTGGCCCCCGAACGTGTGGATGGGTGTGTCGGTCGAGTCGGAGACCGAACTGCCACGCGTGGATGACCTGCGCCAGGTCCCGGCCGCCGTGCGGTTCCTTTCCTGCGAGCCGCTGCTGGGCCCGCTGCCCGGGCTGGACCTGGAGAGCATCCACTGGGTCATCGCCGGCGGTGAGTCCGGACCGCGCCACCGCCCGCTGGACGCGGCCTGGGTGACCGGCATCCGTGACACCTGCCAGGAAGCAGGAGTGGCGTTCTTCTTCAAACAATGGGGAGGCCGCACCCCCAAGGCCGGGGGCCGCGAGCTCGCCGGCCGCACCTGGGACGAAATGCCCAGCCCAGCCGCTGCCTGATCACGCCCTGGGCGGCCGCCGCAGACCACCGCGGCGGCCGCTTCACGGGATGATCAGGCTGCGGGGCGCACGATCAGCTCGCGGGTCCGCTTCTCGCCCACACCGGTGGTGGGCGTCTTGCCCTGGCTGTGGAGAAGCTTCACCGCCTTCCGGGCAACCGGCTCGGTGACCTGTCCGTAGTAGGTACCGAACACCTCCAGCGTGTGGTCGACCAGTTTCACCGGCCGCCTGGTGCGCAGCAGCAGTTTCTCCAGGTTGCGGGCCATGGCTGGCACTGCTTCCTTCTCCACCGTTGCCGGATCGGGCCGCTTGAGCGAGATGACGGAGAACAGTGCGTCGTCTTCTCGAAGCTCGAGCGTCTTCCACCACTCGTCCCGGGCCCGTGCCACCGCGTCTCCGAAGACCCACAGGCCATACGGGCTGCGGGTGCCGAAGACCAGGTGGTAGACCGGCTTCACGTCAGGGTCGGCGGCGACCGGCACCGACTGCACCGACATGTCGGTCTGCTGCTCCAGGCGCCGGGCGTACTCTGCCGCCACAGCCTCGGCCGCGTCCTGCTCGGAGGCGGCGCCGCTGAAGTACTCACGCCACCACCGGCCCCCGCACACCGCGTCGAACCGCTCCAGGCTCTTCTCGTTGCCCTTGGGCGAGGTGACATGGCCGCCCAGTCGCCGGACCGCCATCATGCTGAAGTTCATCAGCAGCTCCGTCGCCGGGCGGGTCCCCGGCCGTCGCCGCGCCAGGACATCCACCAGACGTTCCATCGGCAGGCACAGCCCGCACGGATCCAGGAACAAAAACAGCGGAACACCCCTGGCCCGCAGCACCACATCGTCGAGGACGCCGTCGACCTCCCCGCGGTGCGCTCGCGCGTCGACACCGCGGGCCCGATAGGTCTGGAGGACTTCCAGCAGGCGTTCGAAGGACTTGGCCTGTTCCTCCACGAAGAAGCACGACAGGTTCAGTCCGCGCGATCGGTAGTAGGAGGCGACCCGCATAGCGATCTCCGCCGAGCCCGGCTCACCGCTCTCGTACCGGCCCTCACCTGCGTACCCGTCCAGATACACCACTCGCTTGTCCCGCGACTGCCTGCTCGTCATCCCTCCGAACGGAGGGATGTAGCGCCGCAGCAGCTCATGCTTGAACACGCTCGGCAGAGCTTTCCCCTGCCAGTAAGTCCCGCTCGTCCCGGTCGACATGGCCCCCCACTCCGTGTCCCCTCCATTACTTTCTGTTGCAGATGGTGAACCACACACCAAGGACCGGCAAGACCCCCATCACGTCATATGACAGGTGATAAAAGACTTTCTCGGTGATCACGGCCGCCGCCATGTCTGCCGAACGCGCCGACGGTGAGACAGGACAGTGCGGCTGGCCTAGGTCGAAGCCGCCGGGCCAGCCATGTCAGACCCCAGTTACACACTCAGATGGGCGGCTCGCCTCGGGCTGCCCCCTCACCCCGCACTCGAAAGGACCTCAAGGGTGAACGCCTACAGCACAGAAGAACCCGGCTACGACACGTCCGTCTCGCCTGAGCAGGAGAGCAAGTTGCTGCCGCGCGTGGCGAAGCGTCGGGAGCCGGTGAAGGTACCTACTACCTATCTGGTGGGGATGGAGGGCTCCCCACTTGTGAAGATCGGTTTCACCTCGGGGGATCCGAAGAAGCGCCTGGCGTCACTCCAGACCGGGCAGCCCATGAAACTGTCGCTGCTGTGGTCATCAGAAGGTGATCACGAGAGTGCGTTACACCATCGGTTTGCGCCGCACCGAGTCCGCGGTGAGTGGTTCGACCTCACCCCGCTAGGTGACCCGGTGCAGGTTGTGGAAGATGCCATCCGATTCCCGGACAAGGACTCAACTGTTCCGAAGCAGGCCCCGCCGGCTCGGGCGAAAGGCGCACAGAAGCTGATCGAGGTTGCACTCGACTGTGTCTGCGGGCACAGCAGGAGCCTTCACCGCTGCAACAACTGCACGGTGGCGGGCTCGGAGGAATGGCGTGACTGCCAGTGCGCCGAGTACACGTCAACATCGGTGCTGGAAAGCGTCGGCGCGCTGACCCGAGTGTACGAGTCACGTCCGACCACGACCGGCTGGCAAGGGCCCATCCCCTCTGAACGTGTGGCAGCAGGGAAAGACGCACGGTACGACGCTTTGATGACCGAGATCGCCGGAATGGTGTGGCCTGGAGGCGGTCAGATGGTTCCGGGATACTGGCCGGAGAGTCTCGCGATCGGCATCCTGTGGCGTCTGAGCAAGATCGAGGATCCTGCCCGGCACCCTGCCGTCGTTCTCGGTGAAGTTGTGCGGCTGAAATGGCCCGACGGGTCCACCATGGTGCCGGGGCTCTTCGCTGAGCGCCTGACCGACAGGATCATGGCCTGCCTGACGGCAGTTTGATCAAGTAGGCGTCCATGAAGGGGGCGTGGCGCCTAAGCCGTCGAACGCGCGCAGGGGGAATTACGGCCCCTGGTCACCTGACGGTCATTATTCGACACTCATTCCTTGTGACCATTCCCCGCGTTCCCCTGCCAGTACGTGAGGTCTTGCCGGGTAGTGACGGTTGTGGGGTGGTCGGGGCCTAGCACGGTCTCCTGGTCGGCCAGCAGTTCCGCCAAGGCGGTCACAGCTCCAGCAGCATCCCCCGCCCCTCCTCTCGACCAGGCGAGGGCACACCGCACGGAGAGTGTTTCGGGGTGGTCGGGTCCCAGTACCTGAACCATGTCGGGCAGCAGTTCCGCGAAGGCGGTCGCGGCCCCGGCCGCATCTCCCGCCTCCCCCCGCCAGTAGGCAAGGTTGTACCGCGTGGTGAGGGTGTCCGGGTGGTCGGGTCCCAGTACCTGAACCATGTCGGGCAGCAGTTCCGCGAAGGCGGTGGCAGCCCCAGCCACATCCCCCGCCTTCCCCCGCCAGTACGCGGAGTCACTCGCAGTGCTGAGTGTTTGAGGGTGGTCGGGTCCCAGCACTCTCAGCATGTCGGGCAACAGCCCGGCATAGGCGGTGGCAGCCCCGGCCGCATCTCCCGCCTCCCCCTGATACCGGGCAAGGCAGTCTTGGGTGGTGAGGGTGTCGAGGTGGTCGGGGCCTAGCACCGCCTCCTGGTCGGCCAGCAGTTCCGCCAAGCCGGTCACAGCTCCGGCAGCATCCCCTGTGTCCCCCCTCGAGCAGGCGAGGGCACACCGTGTGGTGAGGGCGAACGGGTGGTCGGGTCCCAGTACCCGAACCACGTCGGACAACAGTTCGGCATAGGCCGCGGCAGCCCCAGCCGCATCCCCCGCCTCCTTCCGCCAGTAGACGAGGTTGTACCGCGTTTTGAGTATCTCAAGGTCGTCCGGTCCCAGTACCCGCACCATGTCGGGCAGCAGTTCCGCGAAGGCGGTGGCAGCCCCAGCCACATCCCCCGCCTTCCCCCGCCAGTAAGCGCTGTTGGCGAGGGAGGCAACGGTTATGAAGCGGTCGGGTTCCAGTACCCGCACCATGTCGGGCAGCAGTTCCGCGAAGGCGGTGGCAGCCCCAGCCACATCCCCCGCCTCTCCCTGCCAGTGGGCGAGGTGACTTCGGGCCTCGAAAGTATTCAGATGGTCAGAGTCCAAGTGACGGCTTGCCTCGGTGGCGAGGTGTTGGAAGTAGTCGCGTGCGGCGCTTACCTGACCGGATCCGCCGAGACTTTCACCGGCCCGGTACAGCACCGCGTGGGCGTCGGGCCGGTAGAGGGCGTCTTCGGCGGTCCTGGTGAGGGCGGTGGTGTTGGCACGCAGGGCTTGGACGAGGGCGGTGTCGCGTTCAATGCCGGGCCAGGCAGCGACGAGGGCGTCGGCGGCGGTACGGGCGACCTGGTCACCATGGTCGAGGAGGAGGCTGTCCCAGGTTGCGCGTTGGATGAGGTGGTGAACGCGGATGGCCAGGTGGGGAGTATCGGGGGTGTGGTCGATCAGGCTGAGCCGGTGCAGGGCTCGCAGGGCACCAACGGCCTCCTCCTGAGTTACCGGACCGGGTTCCGGCCCGGTGGTTACTGAGGCGGTGGTGCTGGTGTGGTGGCGGGCAAGGTGGCCGAGGGCTGGAGCGCTGGTCACGACGCTTTCGGGGATTCCACTAGGGTCGAGCATCGCGAGCAGCTGGAGCATAGGCCGAGCCAGACCCTGCGGGCGGAGGCGCTCTGCCCTCTCAATCGACAAGGACCAGGTGGCGGCGACGGTAGTTGTTTGGTCGTCGGGAAGAATGCCGGGCTCGGGGAGCAAGTCGGACAGAGCTCTGGTCCGGTCGGCCAGCAGTTCTCGGTAGCGAGCACAGCTGATGCCGGTGTCCATCAGGTACGCGGTGGCTTGGGACAGGGCCAGCGGCAGGTATCCGAGATCAGCGGCCAGGGCATGGATCTGATCAGCGGGCGCGTGACGGTGGTGGTCGGCGAGCGCCTGGCCCAGGTGAGCCGTAGCCTCCTCGGGGGTGAACAGGCCCACGCTGAGCAGGCGCCGGTCTGCCGCGATCAGGGCGGCATCGCGGCGCCGTGTGGTGGCCAGGGTGCGGCCGTGCGGGTTGGACGGTGGCCACAGCCCGCGCATGTCGGCCGGGTCGGTCACGTCGTCCAGCACCATCAGCCACCGGCATTCCCGGCCGCGCGTGGGCTGCAGCCAGGCCAGGAAGGCGCCGGCGGCGTGCTCGTCCGGTTCCACGGCCAGCAGTTCGACGGCGGCCTGCGTGTAGCCAGCCACGACGGTTTCCCTGCTGCTTGCGGTCACCCACACCAGCACATCCAGCTCACCGTGCTCCCACGCGATGCGGGCGTAGTCGGCAGCCAGTTGCGTCTTGCCCACACCACCAAGTCCGGACAGGACCTGACCGAGCACCGCGGTGTCCTCTCCCCTGAGCGCCTGGTGCAACTGCTCGGCCACGGCACGGCTTTGGAAGGCCAGCGCCCGCGGCGGGATCAAGCCCACCTGGTGCGGCCATCCCGCTGGTTGCGGCACCGGGCCCTGGAACCGAACTTGTTCGGCATAGCCGACAGCCAGGCTGCTGTGTTGGGCGATGACTCTGCCGCCCGAAGCGCCAGGCACGCATTCGGGGACCGCTCCGGGCCGGGCGGGGGTGGACCCGAACGCGAAGGGTCTCCCAGGTTCACATCCCCCATGGTCCAGGTGGTAGTCGAGCTGCTCTCGGCGCGGATGGACTGGTTCCCGCCTACGGCCACCCCGCCGTCCCCCGCCGTCGCAGTCCCGGCCGGGCGCCGAGGACAATGATCCTCCCACCAGAGCGTCAGGCCGGGTGGGAGCGTCGAGTGGGCGGGCCGCCGCAGGGTCCGCGACCGGGATGCGGCTGATCAGTTCGAAGGCGAAGGCGGCGGCGTGTCGGGAGGCCACCGGCTGCCAGTGCTCGTCGTGTGCCTCGGCCTTGTCTCCGAGCAGGTCCGAGATGCCGCGGATCACCAGTGCGTCCACCTGCTGGTTGGCATACGCGCCGGCGAGGAAGCCGAAGCCTTCCATGTCCACCGCGAGCGCGTCACCCGCACTGGCCGCGAGCCTGAGCCCGGTGTCCGAGCGGTGGTGCGCCACCACCCGGCCGCCCGCCGCGAGGGGCTTGACATGGGCGCGGGGGCGCGGCGCGGCGTCCGTCCGAGGGCATGGCGCATCGTCCGCCCGGGCGCGTGGCGCGTCGTCCCCCGGGCGGACCCGCTCCTGCCACTCGTCGCCCGCTGCCACCAGCCGGGCCAGCTGCACCAGTCCGTACGCGGACTGATAGGTCTTCTGCCGGGGAAGGAACCCGGTCTCGGTGTCCTTGCCGGTCTCGTAGTCGTACACCGCGTCGGCGGCCACCACATCACCCAGCGCGACATCCTTGACGCCGCCCGCCACCCCGACGAACAGCACCGCCCGGGGCGCGAAGAGCGCCGCCGCCCGCTCGACCGAGACCCCGGCACCCGGATTCCCCGGACCCGTCATATGGATGGCCACCGTCCGCTCCCCGGATCCCTCACGGAACACACCCAGCTCGAACAACGCGCCTCGCTCCGCCGGGACCGGCCGCAGATCCTCCAGATGGGCGCGCACCGCCCGGTACTCGACCTCCAGCGCGGTCAGAACCACCACATCGGCCCACACCTCAGCGCCCACGGATCTCCCTAAGACTGCCCCTGCTCACACCCTACGGACACCGACGAACCCCCATGCGGCTCCTGTTCACGAGAACAACAACGGGCCGCATTTGTTCAGCAGCCCGGGAGGCGCTGTATTCGATGCGGCGGAACAGGTGGTCGCCGAGCAGGCCGCGCTCGCAGCGCGCAACACCGTAGGTGAGCCCCTGACCGAACTCCAGCTACTGACCGACGACCCCGCAGGGTCCTCCAGCTCGCGGCCGCGCTCGCCTTCGCCGCGCTCCAGACGGTGCAGCAGGCGGCACCGGAGTACCGGCGGTGCGCCCTGGCGATGCTGGGCCGGACCGAGGAAGCTGAGGCGGGTTCCGCGCGAACCCGAACGGCGCGGACGCGGTGGCCGCCGCGACGAAGGCTGCCGACACCGCCCGGAAGCGACCTCGGTCTGCCGCCAGCCCATCCGGCGCAGCTGGTCGGCGATGTCGAAGGCATACGGTTCGTGCGCAGTTGCCTCCACGCCGCGCAGTCGACGGGTCTGCCGGTCTGTGATCGCCGCCTTGACCGCCTCGGCACTCCATTACTCGGCATACAAGCTTATTCGTGCGTATGGCGCGTCCGAAGGATCACCTAACACTGGCAGTCAAGGAATGGCAAACCTGTTCTAACCGCGCAGGTCGCGAAAGTGCTCTCCGCGCCAGCGGAGGTGACGGTGCTCTCCGCGCCAGCGGAGGTGAGCCGCTCAGAGAGCGCAACTAGATGTGCAGACATGCCCTGACCGTCTCAGTATGAAGGCACGCCCGTCCCTGATGGGTAAACCCTGACGTGCCCTTCGGGTAGAATCACAGACTGGGACCATGAATACTTCAGAATTGCTGGCCATCTATCAAGTTGAACGTAGCGATGAGCAGAACTCGGCTACATTGATTGTCGCCGTGAACTCTGCAATTATCGCATATATCGGTGTCGCCACGGCATTCCTCGGGGCGACAAGCAACCTGAAGAGCATTCCAGACTGGATCCTTCTGGGGGCCGCAGCTCCGCCTTTGATCCTGTCTTGTTATGTCCGATACCAGCAAACTGCATCGATGGTTCGACAGAGTTATCTAATGTATCTCGAGAGGAAGCTGAATCCTTACACCGTCTCTCATGGGCCGCGATTTCCGGGATACGTAACACTGCATCGCGGCCTATCCGTAGGTGGTGGCGTAAAGAATCTGACATTTGTCACCTTGGGCTATATTGACTACATTGCCTGGCCTCTGATCCTAGGATTTTTTTCGTTTTATGTAGTTTTTAATCTATCGCATCGAATTCGAGCATGCCCTGGATGGGTTTGGTTCTATTTCAGTGTGTACTTATTGATGATTGTAGTGAACTTTTGTGTTGCCAGCGTGATGAAATTCAGTAAACGTCGACTCCCTATGCTGCGGCGTCTGGCTGACCAAACAGCAGCCGAACAGCCAGGGCGGTGGAGGTAAGTACAGGGGGCGAGGGCCTTGACGGCCTTCGCGGTGTTGCCGTTGCCGCTGAAGAGGTCCCAGGAAGATCCCGAGCGGCGGGGAACGTAGCCGAGCATCAGGCGACAACTCGGCGACGCCGCAGTTGCTGGCCAGCCGGCTGACGGATCGGCTTCCGGAGGCCGACGGCGAGGTCCTGATCCGGAGCCTGTACAGCTGGATCACCCGGCAGGGCTTGGTGCAGCGGGCGGTCTGTTCGGACGTGCGGTGCGATGACGGGATCCGCCTGGGCACCGGCGGTGATGTACGCGGTAGGGCTTTCTGCGTCGGGACGGCACGCGCGCGCCCTGCGGGCACCGATAGTTGAACGGCGTCGGGTACCTCCGTATGGGCCGGTGCGAGCACCGGCTGCCCAGTCGGCCGTGCGTGTGCCAGGTCAGTCGGCTTCGGTCTTGCGGCGGGCCCTGCCCCATCCCATCGCCCGGTCGACCGCGTCCAGCAGTACCGGCTCGCACCCTGCGGCCGCCAGCGCCGCGTCATCGGCCAGGCCCACGTCGGTGAGGACAGACAGCTGCAGGACATGCTCGATGCCCTCCGCTCGTCGAACGAGGTGGTGCCGCCCAGGTCGGTTATCCGGCTCAGCACCGCGCGGGCCCCGGGTATCAGGGAGGCGATCACCCGGAAGAGCGCCTGCTCGCTCCAAACGTCCCCGATGTCGTCGCCGCTGAGATCCTGCGGGTCGGGGCGCGGGTCAACGGCTGGTGCTTCCGGGCAGTCGTCAGGGGCGAACAGGACGCAACCCGTAGGCGGCCTGCACAGCGGCAATCGCCTGCTCGTAGGTGTCCGTCTCAGGGTCGATCGTCAGCCGCACGACGCCCCCCTTCGTGATCGTCCCCTGGCTCCACTCGGTCGCAATGCCGATCCGGTCGACGAGATGCTCCGGGACGCGGCAGACTCAGGGGCGGATGGAAGGGGCAGCATGAGTGCACAGCCGATTCACCCGCACGCGGAGCCGGACCGGGTGCCGCGGAACGCCGAGGGCATCGCGGCCGCGCTCGAGGGCGAGCGGCGGATGGAGTTCTACCGCGAGCTCCTGGCGGCCGCGCCGGAGGACGCCGAGGGGGTCCTGCGCCGCTGGTGGTGCGAGGCGATGCTGGACACCGACCCGTCCGGTGGCCGGTTCACCGAGGCCGCGCTGAATGGCACCCTGCCCACGAAGAGCGTCGCGGCGGCCATCGCGCGCCGTCAGGCGGCCGGGCTGCCCGTTGAGTGAGTCGCACGGCCAGGAGCCAGAGGGCTGGCCTTGTGAACTGTCCGAAGAGGTCGACGCGCTGCTGGCCGACTTATCGCTGCCCGGCGAGGTCTTCGGAGCGATCATTGCGGCCACCGTTCAGATCAACGAGACCCGGGGCATGGTGCCGGGCAGCACCGCCTCGGTGAAGTGGCCCCAGCAGCGACGCATGCCGCTCGGCCGGGACGGGGTACTGGGTGTCGCCGAGTACGTCATCGTTGCTGACGCCGACCCGCCGTACATCGTCCTCACCCGCATCCAGCTGTACTGACCGTCCCTGACGGCCAAAAGGCCCAGCCGCCGTTCGGTGGTCAGCCGGCACCGAGCGGTGGTTCACGGCCGGATGAGCGTGGTCGACGGTAGCGTCTTTCACCGTCTCGTGGTTCCACGGCATCGCGTTGACCGAAAGTCGGCATCTATTCACCTTCGATGATCTACTCGCATAGATTCCGTTGGGCCAGGATGGGGGCGCTTCTTTCACCTCCTCTTCGGCTCAGGAGTCGATACGCCATGCGTAAGAACGCTCGACGTACCATCCTCGCCTGCTCTGTGGCCGCCGCGACCGCCGGTTTCGCCGTCCTCGGCACTGCCCCGGCGCAGGCCGCACTGCCCACTCCGGTCAGCGCCTCCACGGCCCGCTCCTACCTGGCCTCCCTCAGCGTGACCGCCGAGCATTCCCGCACCGGCTACAGCAGAGACCTCTTCCCGCACTGGATCACCATCAGCGGGGCCTGCAACACCCGCGAGACCGTCCTCAAGCGCGACGGCTCCGGCGTCGTGACCGACTCCTCCTGCGCCGCCACCAAGGGCAGCTGGTACTCCCCCTACGACGGTGCCACCTGGTCCGCCGCCTCGGACGTGGACATCGACCACCTCGTCCCGCTCGCCGAGGCATGGGACTCCGGCGCCTGGAACTGGACCACCTCCAAGCGGCAGGCCCTCGCCAACGACCTCACCCGCCCCCAGCTGCTCGCGGTCACCGACAACGTCAACCAGTCCAAGGGCGACCAGGACCCCGGCACCTGGTGGCCCTCCCGCACCGCCTACAAGTGCACCTACGCCCGCGCCTGGGTCCAGGTGAAGCACTACTACGGCCTTTCCGTCGACTCCGCCGAGAAGAACTCCCTGTCCTCCGTCCTCAACGGCTGCTGACCCCGCTGACCCCAGCGGTACGCTGACCGCCAGCCCCCGCCCAGCAACCGGGCAACCCGCGGCCTGTGCCGACGGCGACCTCGATCCGCGATGCCTGGGTAAGCTGCCCGCCCAGCGGCTTACCCAGGCACGGCCCAGCAGGAGAGCGGTCGCGGGGGCGGCGTGATGGACCGACCGGTTCCGGTCCATGCCGATGGCACGGTGGGCGGTGTCCTTCGGGCACACCGGCGCCGACTCCCTGATCGACCTGCCACTGCTCGCCGCCATGGCGGGGACGGGCCTGCCCTTGGCGTCTTTTCCATGGTCACAGTCGTGTGAGCCGGATGTTAGTGGGACGGCGGTGGTGCGGTAGTGGCCCCGGCCAGAGTTGTTGTCGTACCGAGCAGACCACGACACCGACCGCTCTGGGGGACCCGAAATGCGCTCCGACGCCACTGCCCGCATCGCCCGCCGTCGCACCGTCCGCGTCGCCGCGGCGGTCCTGACCGCGGCCGCCGCGCTGACCCTGACGGCCTGTAACGGCTCGGAGGGTGGCGATAAGAAGTCTGCGGGTCAGGTCGACACGGCCCCGGCCGGGTCCAACGGCTCCTCGGGTTCCTCCGGCGGTGCGCAGGGTTCCGATGCCAAGGCCGAGGGGGGCTCGGAGGCGGGCGGCGCGCAGGATCAGTCGGGTGGCGGGCAGGCAGCCACCGAGGGCGGTGGCAGGGCGCACGCGGGTGTCGAGCGCTGCCGCACGGAAAACCTGGAGGCCGCCTTCGCCACGGGCCAGGACGCGCTCCCGGTGCCGGAGGACGGCGGGACGACCGCCACCATCGTCCTGATGAACAAGGGCTCCTACTCCTGCAAGCTCGGCGGTTTCCCCGGTGTGGACCTGACCTCGGTGAACGGCGGTGAGCGCTGGTCCCTGGCCCGCTCCTCCCAGAAGTGGAGCTCTCTGGAGGTGGAGGCCGGCCAGAGCACCGAGTTCACCGTCAACCTCGCCTTCACCGAGGAGGAAGAGGGCTTCTACCAGCCGGCCTGGGTCGAGATCACCCCGCCCGACGAGACCAGGGCCCTCAAGATCGAGTGGCCCTGGGAGTCCGACACCCTCGTCGACCAGCGCAGCGCCACCCACCCCGGCACCTTCGTCAACCCCATCGGCTGACCAGCTCACAGCTGTGCCATGAGGGTCCACTGCCCCGCTGCCCTGGTGTGTGACGGCACCAGGGCAGCGGACTTTCTGTCCCACGGCCCGCGCCCCCTTCGGTGATCGCTGCCGACGTTCTTCTCCCGCGCCCCGCCCCAGCTCCACGTGATCGCGGCTGCGTTCCCATCACCACCTCCGCCAGAGCGGTTGATCACGCAGGTTGCTATGAGCCCGGCCCTGGCCGTTCGGAGAGGGTGGGTCACCCGCGTCTTCGCCGCTCGCGGACTATCCGGGCCCGGAACGCACGGACCAATGCCTCCGCTCGGGCGGCGAGTCTCATCGCCCGACCTCACGCCGGGCGAGCTCCTTGAGGTCCATGCGCGCGGCCGGTGTGCCCGACGGCCCACACCAGTACGGGTGTCCGACGATCTGCGCCGACAGTTCCTGCAGGCGTCGGTGCTTCCTCGTGGTGCTCGCCGTCGGACCGGAGTCCGCGAGCTGCCTGTACGTGCGGTACCAAGCGGTCTGCGCCTCCACGAGGTCGAGGGCGGCGGGAGCCTCTGCTGTGCTCGAAGAACTGAGCGTTCGGCCCAACAGGGCAGGCCACGGTGACGGTCATGATGGTTCGTCCCATCGAGGGGGCCGGGTAGCCCCCGGGGCGGAGAACCTCCTCCACCTACCTCACCATGTCCCGCTACTGCCTCGGCGGGGGCGAGGGCACACGTGCCTGTTGGCAACCGGTCCTATCCTGTGCCGATATCACCAGACATTGGTGTCGGACGCGACCGCAAGGGGGGCGGCATGAGCGACGAGCCGGGAGATCACACTGAGGGTTCAGAAGAAGAGCCAGCCACTCCGGGCAGTTCGCGGAAGCAGGAAGGGTGTCCCCTGCAGCCCGTCGTCCTTCCACCGGGGTTGGGTGGTCTGAGCGAGGCTGTCCGGCGTGCGGCCGTCCAGGGCACAGGGCTGACGCAACGGCTGATGCGCGATGGGTTCGGCGTGCCACCGACCGTGCCCGTCACGGGCACTGCGCTGGAGGTCTTCACCAGCAGCCTCCTGAAGTTCCGGTCGGACAGCACGGCTTCGCTGCTGATGAACCACCGGCTTCCGATCGCCTACCAGAACGCCTGGTATCAGCGTCTTCACGCTCTCCGCACGCTCCCTGTGCCAGCCGACCTGTTGGAGAAGGTGGCCGCGGCCGGGGCTGGCGTGCTGCCGCCCAACCTTCGCGGTATCCGGGCGGAGCGGTGGCGGCTGCTGATCGATGTGTGTCAGGCAGACGGGATCTCGGTTGTGTGGGCGCCGAGGGGTGACATCGTCGCTGGTCTGCTCGACCAGAACTCGCCGGAGGAACGTCAGGCGCACCTCGCTGAGCGGCAAGAGGAAGTTCTCGACGACGTGGAGGAAAGCCTTCACGCGATCGATCATCCGCTGGCCGAGGACTGGACTGAACTTTTGCTCCATGGGGTCGAGGCCCACCGTGCTGGGCATTGGGAAGCGGCGCAGGCCCTGGCCGCGAACGTGCTCGATTCGGCGATGAAGAGCGAGGGTCGACGGTGGGTGATGGCGTCATTCCCCGATGTCGGGTTCAATCCCCAGGCTGGCAGCTACAAGACACTGAAGGCTTTGGTCGATGCCTCGCTGGACTTCGGCGAGTTGACGCTATTCGACTTCGTTTCCTACCTGACTGTTATCGGCATGAGCCCCGCGTTCGACGAGACCGATGCCGATGATCAGGTTTTCTTCAATCGACACCTGGGGGCCCACTACGCCTCGTACCGGTCCTACCAGCCAGGATTCGTTCTTCCCGTGCTGCTACTGGCTCATGGCCTGCTGCGGAAACTCGACAGCGACCTGGTGAGTGACGACCGAGACGACGAGGAGGGTTGACCGAGACCCGCCTGCGTGCCTCCGCCCACCATCTCGGCGGAGGCACTCGTGCGCTTGGCGGCAACTGATGGCCGACCGAGACCGCCGGCGGCTCGGTGCTGGACCGGTGGCCCGAGATCGCGGCCACGGTCGCTGGCACCTGGACGAGCACGTCCAGGTGCCGGGCTGTGGCAGGGCACCGCGGCCGTCGCGCGTGGTGCGTGGACGAGCCCGCGCGCCAGGACGCAAGCTGCGTCCCGGGATGAGGAGGTTGCGCTCGTCCGGCCGATTCAACGGCCGGACGAGCATTGTGCACCCTCTCTGTTTCGGCACGAGGGAGCACGGCCTTCCGGACGGGAAGGTCCGACGCCAGTGGCGCCTGCCATCCCATTGAGGGGGTGGCGCGCCCTCTGGCGCAAGGAATACGGGGAACCTTGCCCCCTAAAGAAGACGAATCCGCCATGATCTGCCACCGCTGCTCATGGGCCGGACCGTACTCGTGTCCCTCGCGCCCCAGCTCTAATGTTCCGCACCCCGAGCCTAATGTTCCGTGATCTCATGATCACGTGGCGTGTTCGAATAACTAACCGTCATGCTGACGTCTCAGCTCCCCGATGGCGCGTCGGCACCGCCCCCGAGGGAGTCCTTCCGGACACTCACGTACCCCCTCGACTGGGAAGGTCCCGATGCACAGCAGGCAGGTGTTGACCGCCATCACCTTGATGGCGGTCCTCTCGTGGAGCGTGGTGATGGCCGCGCTCGGGTACGTCGCCGCGATCGCGGCCCTGGTCCCCTCCCTCGGGCTGCTCGTCCAGCAGATCGTCAACGCCCTCACCAGCGCCAGACCGCCACAGGCCGACGTGCCCCCGCACGCAGCGACACAGGACGAAGGGCGCACCCGATGAGCCCCTCCAAGCGCCCACCGCAGCCTGACGGGGAGCCTCCAGGTAGGCGGGGCCGCAAGCTGGGACCGATCGCCGACCGCGTCGGAGCCGCGCACCGCGCCTGGCTGGAACCCCTGCGCGCCAGATTCTTCGACAGCGGCCTGACAATCGGCGAACTGAGTAACCAGACCAGGTACTCGAAGTCGAAGATCTCGGAACTGCTGCGCGGCGCCGGCCTCTACCCGCGGTGGGAGATCACGAGCAGCGTCCTCCAGGCTCTGAACGTGCCCACCTGGCCCATGCTGCGCCTGTGGATGGCCGCAGCGGCCGAGGCGCACAAAAAGCCGAACTGGATCAACGGCTGCATAGAGACAGAGACGGTCGTGCTCTCCACCGGCCCGGCCAAACCGCCCGTGGACACCGGCCCGGCCAAACCGCCCGTGGACCACCAGGGGTTCGTTCAGCTGAACCGCGTGCGCTACACCCGCTACGCCCAGACCTTCCTCTCTGACAGCAAGCAGGCCAGCGCGGTGGTGAGTGAAACGTTCGACATCCTGTGGCTGCGGTGGGACGAGACGCTGAGAAGCGCTAACGTGCAGAAGTTCGCCTGGTCAGTCCTGCGCAGTGGCGTCATGGCACGCACGCCCCACATCGACGGCTGTCCTGACCTGGCCCCCGCGGCTTTCAACACCGTCGTCCTCGGCAGGACCGAAGCCCCGGCGCTGTTCGACCAGATCGAGGAATCCCTGAGCCTGTTCAAGGCCATGAGCCGTCTGCCCGATCACCAGCTCGACGTCATGGTCCTCAAGTACCTACGCCGCATGGACGACACCGTCGTCGCCGATGTCCTGGGCGTGCCGCTCGTCTCGGTGCAGACCGCGGACCGCTACGCCAAGAAAACCCTGAGAGGAATCTTCGATTCCAACGACCCACCGGAAGGGACACCCCAGTGACGACGATCGAGGAACTGCTGAGCCGAGCACTTCTCGTGGACGAACCCCGCATCCCGCGTGACGTCGTTCCGCCCTCGGCCACCGAATCCCCGGCCCCCCTGGACGCCACGGCTTCCAGGGACGAGCGCACATCTCTTAGCCATACGGCGGCATACGACCTGCAGACCTTGTGCGAAACCGTCGTGACCCACACGGCAGCCACCTCACTGCGGCACTTCGTCACCGAACAACTGCCGGAAGCGTCCGGCGCACGGGTCCTGGGCTGCATCCTGCAGCTGACCGATGCCGAAGACGGCGCCCGATTCTGGTGGCAGTACGCCGCCGGCGCCGGAGACGACGCGGCGTCCTACTGCCTTTACCTGTACCACCTGTCCCTCGGAGAGACCCATCTGGCCGATTTGTGGCTCGAGCAGACCGGCGTCGACACGCATCCCACGTCTGAGATCGTCACACTCTCCTGCGAATCCGAGCAGGCCAAGGAGTTCGTGTTCGACTTCGACTCCAGCACCCCGACCGTGCTGCGTGTCCTCGGGCAACTCCTCGCCAAGGCCGACCGGCCCCGACCTGAGATCTTCGACGCGGTACTCGCCTACGTCCCCGGCGCGGTCACCATCGGCTACATCGCCTACCCAGAGTTCGACATTCCGCTCCCCGGCACCGACTTCGCAGCCCGCATCGGTGACATCCTGACCCGAACGTCCCGGACTCATGCTGGCACCACCCGGGCACAGCGCAGGCCCAGCACAGGGCCCAAGCTTCCCGGGCGGCACCAGCCGGCGCGCGCGAACCCGTCTCTGTGCAAACAGCCAGTGCGAGGGCACCGGTGATCGTCCAGCAGAATCCGCAGCTGGGCGCCAGCTCATCGGCCGGTCACAGAGAGAGCCGCAAAACACAGGGTGAGGCACGCGGCGAACGTGACGCCGCTGCGTGTGAAGGCCGCTGGGACCGTGGCACCGTCCCACCGGGCGAGGGCGAAGGCGATTGCCGCGGCGACGATGGAGAACAGAACGGCCATGGCCACGGCGAGGAATAAGAAGGAAGGAGTGGTGTGGTCCACGAGTGCACCGCCTGGATCGTGTTGTATCGGTGGAGGAAGACAACGATCCCTGGGCAGAACTTGCGGGCGAGCCGGTTGGATGTATGTCCGGTGACAACAGGGGGTTGTCCGCCGAACAACCGAGGGGGAAGGCAAGTGGGTGGCGGGAGGAATCGACCGGGACGGCCGTGGGCACCGCCGCGGGGGTCGTGCACCGAGATCAATCAGCTCGTTGAGCTGGTGCGGTCCTGGATCGACGAGTCATCGGTTCCGGTGAGCCAGCTTCACCAGCGGCTCACACCGGACCATTTCGTTGCCCGAGCTGTGCCCGAGCTGCGCCGCCTACGAGACTTACTGGCCGGTGACGGGCTGGAGTGGGACGTCGTCGAGGCCGTGGCCGACGTGTGCTTTCCGGACGACTCCAGTGACCGGTGCAAGCCACGTCTGGAGACGGCCAGAGCGTTATGGGACCGGGCACAGTCCAGCCCCACACCGCTCGCGGGAGCGCAGGAGCTGGCGCTCGCCAGGGAGCTGCTGGCGGCCAAGGACCGCACGATCGAGATCTACCAGGAGATGCAGCGGCTCCAGACGGCCTACGAGGCGAGCGAACGGGGCCGGTACCAGGCGCTGCAGATCGCCACCCTGCTCTTCGCCATGGCCGGCCAGGCCCAGGCGAAGGTTACAGAGCTGAAGCGCCGAGCCGATGCCCTGCGGTCGCTGTCGGCCCGGCGTCCGGAGGAGAACACGCCACTGGAGCGACGTCTTTCTCGGGCGCAGCGGCAACAGGAGGAGCTGAGTGAACAGCTCCTCCGTGCCGAACAGGAGCGGGACATCGCCCAGCAGGTTGCCGACCATGCGGCCCGCCGGATCCAGGTCCTGGAAGGTGAGCTTGCCGAGCTGCGCTTCCGGATGGCAGACGATGACCTGGCGCCGTCAGGGAGTCCGGCCCCGCAGTTGCTTCAGCACCGTCTCGGCGGCGCTGATCCTGACGATGCGGCTCTCGAGGACGTAGACCGTGCGCTGGAGAAGGTGCGCGCAGTTCTCGATGAGGAACATGCGGCCGTTCAGCAAGCGGCCGACGACGTTGGCTACCGGGCGTCGTCGTCAGACCGTATGCCCCCAGACGCTGGCGCTTCCCGGACGAGGACCATCGCTGGGCGAATAGAGCGTGTGTCCGAACTTCAGGTTCCCTCCGGTGCGGAGCAGTCCCAGAGTGACGCGGGGTTGTCCGGGACAACCCCGAACAACTGGTGGCAGTTTGCTGACGGCGTCACCGCGTCGGTGCAGAGCGATGATCCGATGCGCTTCGACCTGCGTGAGCGCATCCGAGTGCAGAGCAAGTTGCCCAACCTGCCGCGCGGCTGGCACCGCGAGATGGCGCTCCGCCCGGCGCCCGGCAGTTCCTTCTCCGGCGACTTCGTCGTCGGGGCCCGCACGAACAGCGGCCGCAGGCTGGATGTGGTCCTGACGGATGTGTCCGGCAAGGGCTCGGAAGCGGGCTCCCGCGCCCTCCTGCTGTCTGGCGCCTTCGACGGCCTGCTGGGCTCGCTTCCACCCGCGGAGTTCCTCCCGGCAGCGAACAGTTATCTCCTGAGACAGGACTGGGACGAGGGCTTCGCGACCTCGATCCATCTGGCCCTGGACCTGGTATCGGGCGACTACGAACTCTTCTCCGCCGGCCATCTGCCTGGCCTCCAGTACAGCGCGGGCAGGGACCGCTGGGAGGAGAAGGCCGCAGACGGCCCTCTCCTCGGGGTGTACGACGGTGCCCAGTTCAACCCGGCCCAGGGCTCTCTCCGCCCCGGTGATGTTCTGATGCTCTACACAAACGGCCTGGTCGAGACTCCGGGGCGCGACATCGTCGAGGGCATCGACCGTCTCACCGGTGAGGCTGACCGCTACATAGCCGACAGCGGGATTCACGGCGCATCCTGGCACCTCATCGAGGCGGTGGCGGAGGACGTCAACGACGACAGAGCCCACCTCCTGATCAGCCGCGACAGGGAGTGAACCACGTCGCCGAGAGACAGCGCGCGTTCCAGCACTATGCCGGGCCCGTGCCGAACGCACGCAGCTGGTCAGCAGGCTGGGTGCGGAACCTTCGAGGGGGGACTGGAGCTTCGGTCAGAACGGTACAATCCGGGTGAGGACGACGTCGTGGGTGTCCTGGTTGATGCGGTACTCGGCGATGCCGCGCCCGCCGGGGATCAGGATCTCTCGCCAGTCGTCATCGCCCTCCAGCGGTGTGCTGCCCTTCAGCCACGGGTCCTCGGCGATGGACACCGTCAGGGCGACCACCGCGGAGAACAGGTCCGCGGACAGCCTCGGGTCGGCCAGAGCTTCCCCCACCGCTTCGGACGGGGCGACCGGCCATAAGTCGCGGGGTTCGTCACTCACCGGGCATCGCTCCGCCGTTCGCACGGCGACGGCGCGCGATCTCGTCCCAGCTCGTGGTCGGCAGCGTGCCCGCCTCGGCGGTCGCGTGGATACGGTCGCGCTGCGGGTCACTGTCCAGCATGGCCCGGCCCCACCACTCGGTCAGCGTCGCATCGAGCTCGGCGCCCTGCTCGGCCGCGAGCACCTCGGCGAAGAACTGCGCCCGCCGGGCGCCCCGCAGGGCCTCAGAAATACCGCCGATGGTGCGCGGGACCCTCGGCTCCGGCTGGTGCGGGTGGACTGGCTGTGCGGTCACCCTCTCACTTCCCTTCATCCTCATGAGTCTGACGGGTCCGGCCTGGGGCATTCCACAACAGAGTCACCTCACCGCCGACGCCCTCATCATCCCAGGAGGCCGTGGCCTGGAATGGCGGGACCGCTGCATTGGGGTGTCCAGCGGCAGTACTCGACGAGGCGGCCCAGCCAGGCAGGTGAGCGCTGCGCTGAGAATGACCGTGCTCCGGTCCGGGTTGCCCCTACGGACGGAAGCCGTCGATAGCCAGTTCCAGCAGGCGGTTGGCCTGGGCGGCACCGACGGGGTTATCGGGAGCGCCACAGGCAGCTCATGAGCATGATGACGTCGCTAGGCTCGAGGCCGGCTCGGTGACGTGCGTGCTTGCGGTGCGCAGGCCGGCCACTTGGCCATTGCGCGTCGGCGAGTTCTTCAATGCGCAGTCCTTGGCCGGTGGTGAGTGCCCGGGAGAACCGCAGCAAGGGCGACCAGGGCCCCGCGAGTGGCTGCCCACCGATCCGGGGGCGCGCTGCCGATGCCTCGAGGAATGGACCGTGGTGAAGTCCCGCTGGGGCCTGTCGGAGGACCCCGGCGAAGTGGCGGCTCTCACCGGCCCCGCTGACGGTTGCCGTGATGCCCGCATTACCTACGCACTCGCCCGCTGAACCCGACGCCCGGTCGCCCGCCCTGGACGTATGGGGCATGGCGGACGGTGTCGACCGGGAATCCATCCACATAGTGTTCCGGGCCCCCGCCAGGCATTGCGCTGACGCCGAGTTGCCGGGAAAGCAGTTGTTTAATTCATCATTAAATTTCACACCATGAGATCCGGTCATTTTCGCCGATTATTGGCCACCTTTTAGGTGCGTCATGTTCGAGGTGGACGCCGGGGGCGCGTCGGGCTGTACCGCAGAGGTGAGGCTCGCGGGGTGAGCGGTAGGTGAACTGGTGCGGGGCCCGGCTCGGAGATGCTGCCTGCGCCCTGCCGGGTCCGGCCCAGATCTAGTCGGCGGCCGGTGGGCTGATGGCTATGTGTGCGGCACCGTCTGGTTCTGGACTGTAACTATGTGATGACTGTGCGTTTTCGGCCATTGTGGCTGCAGGGGTCCGCGTGAGCATTGCGGAGAGCGGCTGAACCTCGGGGC
This sequence comes from Streptomyces asiaticus, assembly GCF_018138715.1. NCBI lineage: Bacteria > Bacillati > Actinomycetota > Actinomycetes > Kitasatosporales > Streptomycetaceae > Streptomyces > Streptomyces asiaticus. The sequence goes on along the minus strand of NZ_JAGSHX010000002.1, from coordinate 113,599 downwards.
GGTCCCGGATTGCGACTCGCTCACGCGTGCGACCTGGATGGATGCGGCATCCACCTCTTCGGTCGAGCGATGCGGTCGCTTACGAGTGGATTCGAACGATGCGAAAAGCAGTGCGACACTCGCACGCTTTTGGTCGTTATTCAGCGCGATCATCGCTGTGAATCGGAGATGTGGATATATGTTCGTGCAGCGATCGCGAGCACGACAGCGCTGCATCCGGGGGGAATGCGAAAGGTGCTTCCTCCGTCATGCCTGCATGACTCATGTCATGCGCAGGACACAGGAGCAAAGAATGCACATGCACCGGAAAGCCGTTGGTCTCGTCGCTGGGGCCGTGTTGCTGGGATTCGCCGGCGCGGTCCCGGCCCATGCCGAGGGCAGCCGCACCACGTACTTCACCGGCTGGCACCCCGGCAACGAGTCCTCCCGCTGGACTGACAACAACACCGACGGTGTCAGCACCTCGGTGACCCTCAGCGGCTGCCACACCGACGGGGCCAACGGGTTTCAGAAGGCCAACCTGAAGCTGTGGAAGAACCGCGACCTGCTGCCCGACGACGACAAGGGCACCCGCAGCAACAGCTGCGGCAAGTCCGCCTGGGGTGACCAGTCGTCTGGTAAGTACTACTTCGAGCTCTTCAGCTTCACCACGGGCGGCACCATGAGCGCCAACAAGGTGGTCATCGCCTACTAGAACCCGAAGACAGTACGGCACGTCTTCACAGGTGCCCGGGCGCAGGCGGGCTCTGCCTGCGCCCGGGCACCTCCCGCTCCGCTCCTCACTACAGCCGCCTCGGGACCACCCTGGCGGCGGATTGTGCGGCTCATGGCCTTGGAATTCCGCGGTGTCTCCTTCCGGTATAACCGGAAGACGACCGTTCTCGACAGCTTCGACCTTCGCGTCAGCAGCGCGGCAACGGTGCTGCTCGGCCCGAACGGGGCGGGGAAGTCCACGCTGATGGCGCTGGCCGCTTCCCAGCTCAAGCCCCTGGACGGCACGGTCACCTGGAAGGGCCGCGGCCCCGCGGCCCGCAAGGATGTGCGGGCGTACCGGAAGGCGGTGGCCTGGCTGCCGCAGCACATCACGCCCGTACCGGGCCTGACCGTACGGGAGCAAGTCGCCTACGCCGGCTGGCTCAAAGGCATGAACCGCACCGACGCCTGGAAGGCATCGGCCACCACGCTGGGCCGTGTCGGCCTGGACAAGCTCGCCGACCGCCGCAGCCACCAGGTCTCCGGTGGCCAGCTGCGCCGGATGGGCATCGCAGGCGCCCTCACCCATCACAGCGAGCTCATCCTCATGGACGAGCCGACCGCCGGCCTGGACCCCACCCAGCGCAAGGTCTTCCGGTCCTTACTCGAACAGCTCGCCGACGACGTGCACATCGTCGTCTCCACCCACCAGACCGAAGACCTCGCCGACCTTTACCAGCACGTGGTCGTCCTGGACCGGGGCACGGTGCGCTTCCACGGCACCACCGCCGAGTTCCATGCCATGGCCGACAACGCCGGCAACGCCCAAGGCCCTCGCGAGCGCGCGGAAGCCGCCTACACCCAGCTCGTGGGCGAGGAGATCTGACCCGTGCTGCTCCGTACCCTCGTCCGCGTCTCGTCCGGCACCCGCCTTCTGCCGTTTCTGGCCGGCTTCATCGTCATAGCCCTCGGGGACAACTTGTCCGAGTGGGTCACGCCCCACTACTGGCTCTCCGCCACCGGCACCGCGAGCCTGGCCCTGTCCTTCGTGGGCCCTGCGTGTGCCGGAGCCGGGGCCTGGGAGGGAAGCCGGCTCAGGCGCGCACGCATCTCCGACCAAAACGCGGTCCGCTCGCCACTTGCCATCGCCTTCCCCCTCTTGCTGCCGGTGTTCGTGATGGGCGTGGTCGGCATGACGGCGGCCCTGTTCGTATCCGCGGCCGCCGCCGACGTCGGCTTCGGCATGCCCAACCTCGGCATCCTCGCGGTCGAAGCGGTGCTGCTCGCGGCCAACACCCTGGTCGGCTTCGTTCTGGGCCGTCTATGGGCTCCGATCGTCGCGGTGCCGGTCACGCTGATCGCGAGCTTCGTCGCCAACGCCTACCCGGTCTCCTGGAGCATCGTGTGGATCCGCCACCTCGTAGGCGGAGGACTACAGGACTGCTGTGTGCTCGACCAGAGCCTGGACGTATGGGCGCTGGTGAGCGCGGGAACATTCGGTACGGGCGTCTGCCTGTCCGCCGCCGTACTGATCCAGTACCGCAATGCCGTCCCCGCCGTCGTCGCCGCGGCCGCGCTGCTCGCCGCAGGGCTCGCGGGCGGTGCCGCCTCCGCCCACGGCATGGGAGCTGACCCGGTGACCTCCCGCCCGACCGGCGACCTGGTGTGCGACCACGGTCGGCCCCGCATCTGTCTGTGGCCCGAGATGGACCAACGAGCCGACATGGTCCGCACCGAGTCACGCAAGGCCGTCGCAAGGCTCCGCCAGGCCGGCGTCACGGTGCCCACCACACTGACCATGGCCGACCGGCCAGGCCCCGACGAGACCAAGCTCGCCATCGGTCCCGGCATCAGTACCCTCGGCGTGCCCACAGGAGTGGCGGCAGGGCTCCTCCCACAATCCCCTGCCTGCGCGGACAACGGGGAACCTTACCCGGCCGCTGACGCCTACGGCCCCGTCGGAGCGTGGCTCTCCCTGACCGCCGGCGCCTCGCCCCGGACCCTCACCAACCGGGTCGCGCCGCCGGAACTGGCCCTGGCCCAGCACGTCCTCAAACAGTCCCGGCAGGCCCAGCTCGCTTGGTACAAGCGCAACACCCGCGCCATGCGATCCTGCAACGCCACCCCCCAACTGGACACCAGCGGGAGCCACGGATGAACTGGTGGCTGAAGGCCCGCGCCGTTCCCGCGCTGAGCGTGTCCGTCGTCGCCACCAATGCGGTGGGACTCCTCATGGGCAACGCCGAACTCCCCGTGCCCGTGCTGACCGGCCAGTCCGGACACTTCCTCGTCGGCCACCTCATCACGCTGCTGCCTGCGATGCTGCTCCTCCACGGCATGGGACGCGGCGACCTGCGCACCGAAAGCGTCGCCTGCCGACCCGTCCGGAAATGGGACGCCACCCTCGGCCTGGCGGCCGCCGCCACCGGGGCGGGGATGGCAGCCCTCTGCTACGCCCTGGGGGCCGACAGCATCGCTCTGGTACTGGGGCGCAACATCGCCGGATACGTGGGCCTGGCGCTGCTGCTCTTTCCCTTCCTCGGCCACCGCATCGCGGCTGTCACCGTCGCCATCGTGCCCCTTGTGTGCGCGGCGGCCGGCTGGAGAAGCGGCGGCCGCCCCGAACCATGGGCCTGGATCCTGTACCCCGCGAACTCCCTGACCGCCCCGCTCATCACGGCAGCCATCGTCCTCGCAGGCATTCTCGTATGCCTCACACGACAGAACCCTTTGCGGTCCGCTCACTGAGGAAGCCATCAGTACAGCTGAACCCGACCACTTGGGATCGCCGGCGAGACGTTCTCCCACCAGTGGTGCGTCCGGGTCCGGCGACGCGAGCGGTCGGTTCACCGCGCAGCAACTCGAGGCGGGTATCGGCGATCGCGAAGGCCCGCCTGAGCCCTTCTACCAACGCCCGGTCGATCTGGTAGAGCCGGGCGCGCTCATCCCGTTGCAGCAGCCAGAGTGCATCGGTCGGGGCGATGCGGCGCTATACCGCCTGAACACTGGTCAGGGTTCGGCCGATTTTGGCCGCGGCGAGCTGGATCAAATGAACACCCGCCGCAACGTCCGCGACTACGAACGCTTAGCCCAGCGCTCCGAGGCCACCTGACCTGGGCACTCATTACCCTCATGGCCAGGCGGCTTTCCCGCCAAAGCCCCGGACCAGCTGGTCGAAGAAGCTGGCTGCATAAGATCCCCGGATGGCAACCATCAGCTACCTCTTACAAGGACCGCGAGTGGCCATTCGCCACGTCGGTCGCCAGGACTACGACGAGCTGACAGCACTGGCTCAAGCCAGTGCCGAGATGCTCCGCCGCTGGCTGGGGGTCCGCGAGAACACGAAGGAAGCGTTCGCCAGCTACATCAAGCGGTACGAGCAACGCACTCATGAAGGCTTCGTGATCTGCCTGCGCAGCACCGGCGCGATTGTCGGCGGCGTCAACATCAACAACATAGTCCGAGGCAGCCTTCAGACCGGAACCCTGGGCTACACCGCATACGCCTCCACGACCGGCTACGGCTACATGACGGAAGGACTCAGGCTCGTCATCCAGCATGCGTTTGGCGAACTGGAACTGCACCGGCTGGAGGCGAACGTCCAACCCGACAACACGTCGTCACTGAACCTGATCAAACGCCTGGGCTTCCAGCGCGAGGGCTACTCAACCGCCTTCCAGTTCATCAACGGCGCATGGAGAGACCACGAGCGCTGGGCCATCACCGCAGAGATGGCGGCAAGGGCCGAACAGCCCGCGAACCGAGATCAGCCCCACTGAGGTTCACAGACACCCCCTGAAAATACGGAGTAATGCCTCCGATCGGGCGGCGAGTCTCATCGTCCGACCTCACGCCGGGCGAACTCCTTGAGCTCCATGCGCGCGGCCGGTGTGCCCGACGGCCCACACCAGTACGGATGCGCGGCGATCTGTTTCGACAGCTGCTGCAGGCGTCGACGGTCCGTGGTGGTGCTGGCCGTCGGACCGGATTCGGCGAGTTGCCAGTACGCGCGGTACCAGGCGGTCTGCGCCTCCACGAGGTCGAGGGGGAAGTCGTGCTGGCTCATGCCCCACATTAGATCGCTTGTTCGAATTTTGAGACAACCAGACGCCCCGAGGGATGTGCAGCAGGAAGTCGGTGCGAGAGGTTCCCGGTCGATATGCCTGCGAGCTCGAGAGCAGCTGGAGCCTCGCTGCTGTGTATCCACTTTGGGGTGACGGCTCGGGGAATTGAGCGTTCGGCCCGGTGGGTCGGTCCACGGTGACGGTCATGATGATTCGTCGCTGGGCCGCTGCCGCGGCCGCCACGCTGGCAACCGTCGGGCTCGTGGGCTCCGCACCCTCGAGCTGGGCTGTACCGAGCACACCGGGCACCGCGTCTTCCACCACCGCTCCCGTAACAGCGGCGGAGCTCCCAGAGCCCCCGACCGCCGAGGAGGCCCGGGCAGAACTGGGCGAGCTGACTGTCGCGCCCGAGGACGATGTCCCCGGCTACAGCCGGGCGAAGTTCCCCCACTGGGCCACCCAGTACGGCACCTGCGACACCCGCGAGATCGTCCTCGCCCGGGACGGCGATCAGGTCACCCAGGACGGGCAGTGCCGGGCGACGATCGGCAGCTGGCGATCGGCGTACGACGGCGCGGTGCTCGACGCGGCATCGAAGGTGGACATCGACCATGTCGTGCCGCTGAAGGAGGCATGGCGGTCCGGCGCCTCACAGTGGACGACCGCGGACCGTCGGGCCTTCGCCAACGATCTCGCCCATTCCCAGCTCATCGCCGTCTCGGCCCGTTCCAACCGGGCAAAGAGCGATCGAGACCCCTCCGACTGGCAGCCGGATCTGGCCAGCTACCGCTGCACGTACGCGCGTGCGTGGATCTCGGTGAAGCACGCCTACGGCCTCACCACGGACGAAGAAGAGCATGCCGCTCTGACCGGCATGCTCGACACCTGCGCCTGATGCGCATCTCCAGGCGCGCTTGGCATGTCCGGCGCGCCGGGAGCCGGGGGAGATGACGCCGTACGCCAGGCGATTGCAGCCGTCGCCGCACCCGCGGGTGCTCCCACGCGCTCTACCGCGGCCCCTGACATCGCGTCATCCTGACGAGGCTACAGAAGTCAGGAATATGGAGTAGCTCGTGAGCAAACATCGCAAACCGGATCCAAACCCGGGGCAGGGAACTCAGCCGCCGAACAACTCGGACGGGCAGGTGCCGCCGCCTCCGCCGCCGGCCGGGATACACCGGAAATAGCCGCGTGGCCGACTACGACGCCTCGCGGAAGCGGCTGGACGAGGCCATGGACCAGCACGGGCTGTGGCCTGCCCGCTCGCCCTGGACTCGGCAGGCCGTCGCCGACACACCACGGCACGCCTTCGCGCCGGACCAGCTGTGGCGCTGGGACGGCCACACCTACCAGCCGATCGACCGCAGCGCCGACCCCGACCGGTGGGCCGCCGAAGTCTACGGCCGGCCCCACGACGCGGCCGTCACCCGGATCACCGACGGCGCCCCCTCCTCGAGCCTGTCATGTCCGTCCATCGTGGTGGACATGCTCGACTCCCTCATGCTCGAACCCGGCCACCGCGGCCTCGAGCTGGGCGCCGGGACAGGCTGGAACGCGGCCCTCCTCACCTGGCGCGCCGGCCCCGGACAAGTGGTCAGCCTCGAGGTAGACGACGAACTGGCCCGTCAGGCCAAGGAACACCTCGATGGGGCTGGGGCCGACGCGGCGGTCGTGGCCGCCGACGGCGCCGGAGGCTGGCCGCCCGGCGCGCCGTACGACCGGGTGATCTCCACCTACGCCGTCGACCAGGTGCCCTGGGCGTGGGTGGAGCAGACGCGGCCGGGCGGGAGGATCGTCACCCCGTGGGGGCGGCTGGGACACGTCGCGCTGACCGTCGCCGAGGACCACCGCTCGGCTGTGGGGTGGATGCAGGGGCTGGCGACGTTCATGCCCGCCCGCGGCACACCGCCCGCGAGCAGCTGGCCGCACGTGCGTGGCACCGGCCCCGCCGACGACGAACGGCCCTTCGCCCGAGACCTGCATGCCCTGAAGGACGACGCGCACCTGATCTTCGCCCTGCGCATCCACCTCCCCGACGTCCAAATCAGCACCGGCATGGACGACGACTCCGTTGCTGGCGGCCTTAACTGAGACCCGCTGGCGGGTACACCGCGTCGTTCATCGATGGCGACACGCGGCGATCGCCAGGGGGACAAGTACGGCCAGGAGTCCGACCCCCACTCCCACCGGGGCCGTGAGAGAGGGGTGCTGATACAGCACGTACACCGTGGCCGTGCAGACCAAGAGCACCACCACCACGGTGAGCACCACCACCGTCACCAAAAGGTGCTGCGGCGGTTCGCCCTGGGATGGCCGTGGTTGCTGATGGGTGGTCATCTGGGTTGTCCTCCGGCTGTCAGATGCTCCCCCCGCCGCACCCGGCGTGCCGTGCGCCGGCAGGGGTGGTGAATCGTCGGTCTGGGTCAGCGGGTCTGTTCGGGGAGTCGTGGAGTCAGTCATGGCCGCAACCGCCTCGGAGACCACATGTTTTCTCCTGTGTGATGCTGGATCGGGTGGGCTTTCCCCCGAGCGGGCGAGCGCCTGATGGGCCAGGACAAGGGCGCGAAAGGAGCGCGCACCCTCCAGGTACGGCCCGGAAAGAGCCTGGTAGACCTGCTCCTGAAGACGGATGTACGGCAGCAGGCGCTCCGTCCTGGGAAGGTCTCCCACCGAGCCCGAGGGGTGGTTGAGCAGATCGCGCAGCATCAGCAGTGGTTTCCAGCGGCGGCCCAGCCGGTCCAGGACGCTGCCGAGGATGTACAGCGACTCGTCCCGCATCCCGGCGGACAGCAGCAGTTCGCGCACCCCGTCGTGGAACTCGTAGCCGATGCCCGTCTCGTCCAGCGGGTCGGCGGTCGCCACCTTGCGCAGCAGCCCGCCCAGCAGCACCTCGGCCAGATCGCCCGGACTGCCCTCCGGCTGGTGGATGCCCTGCACGAACTCCATCACGGGAATGTTCAACGGGGCCGCGGCCAGCCGGGACGCCAGCCGGAAGGCGCTCGGCGAGGCGGTGGCGCGGAACCGGAAGACGCGGTCCCAGGCGCTCGGTTCCGGTTCGGGATCCCAGCGCTCGGCAGGCGCCCCGGGCAGCACCGCCATCGTGTCCTCGCCGCGCGCCGACGGGCGGGCCACCAGCCGCGCCCAGTTGGCCATCAGGCTTACGTCGTACAGCAGGCCCCCGGTGCCCTGGATAGATCCACCAGAAGCGCGGTATCCCGGACGGCAGGGCACCGGAGGCGGAACCCGAGTCCTGGTGGATCCGTCCGTTGTCGCGCCGCGCAGGCTCTTCGTCGCTCATCGACCACCCACCCCCTCGTCCGGCCCCGTCATACGCCCTTGCGGTTCCACGGGACGGGTCGGGTCGTCCCAAACGAGCACCACATGCTGTCCGAGGTGACTCTTCCCCTTGAGCGGAGCCGATCGTATGGGCTCCAGACGTAACTCTGTCGCGGCTTCGCGGAGCCGTGCCAGGTGCCCGCTGGCATCGGCCTGTTTTTGTCTCAGTTGCTGGACGAAGTCGGGGTCCCGGATCGTCCGGCCGTCCCAGGCGACCACCGGAATCCCGGCTCGCCAGACGGTCAGCGCATCCGAGCTGCCCTCGGGGTGGCGCCCAGTGGCGAGGTCAGGACCAGCTGCGGATCGGCCCTGAGTGCGTGGGGATCGCCGGAGCGCGGGCTGTCCGGGTCCTCGCCGTCCACGACGAGCTGCTGGGCGCGCTCGGGCTGCTGGTCGAGGAGGTTCCAGCGGTGGTAGTCGGTCACACGCGGGTGCCACCCGCCCGGACTCCGGGACAACTTGTATGCCTTGCAAGCCTCTCGTGACGCCCCTGGCGAGTATGTCCGGGACGCCGGGACCGGCGCGCCCGCCCGGCCAGGAACCGCCGCCCGCCCGCCCGCCGCCAGGAACCGTCGGGCGCGCCCGGTTCGGAGCCCCGGACCCGCACCCGCTCCGGGGCGACACCGGTGTGGCACCAGCGGCCCTGGTGCAAGACGTGCAGCACGGCGGCCGAGGCGTGCCGCGCCCAGCGAGCCAGCGCCCACTGGGCGGGATCCACCGCAGTGGATTTATCGCTCCTCAGCCGCCTCACGACTTCCGTCGCTCCACGAGCACGTTCCGCGACGCCAGCGCGACCGTACGGACGAGCGGCAAAACCGGGTCCGGCACGCCGGCCACGTCTCCGTATCGGACTCGCACGGGGACCGGCCGCCAGTCTCGAGGGCCGTGGTTCTCCCAGTACGTCCGCGCCTCGGCTAGCGGCTTCGGCCGGGGTGTTGGGACCGTGGGCATCTCGAGGGGCCGGGACCGGCGGCCGGTGAGCGCGATACCGTGGGCGGCCTGATGTCTGCTCGTTTTCATGACCTGGCAGGAGCGCCCCGCGTGCCCGAGGACCCCATAGCCCACGGCGAACTCGCCGCTCTCACAAGGCGTTTCGAAGAGGTCGACCAGAAGAACGACCGCGAGTTCGGGATCATCAAGAGCGACCTGACCGCGGTGCGTCTCCAGGTCGGGAACCTCGATCAGAAGGTAGACCGTCTGGAGAGCCGCCTCGAGGAGCTCGGGCAGAAGATGGACCGGAACCAGGCCCAGATCGTGGAGCTGCTCACGCGGCTGGTCGGCCAGGACCCGAGCACCGGCTGAACACGTTCCTCAACAGGGCAGGGCCCGAACCCCAGCCGCCGAGGTTCGGGCCCTGCCCTGTTGAGGTCGCGGCAGCGACGGATGAATGGCTGGGCTGGGCTCTGGCGGGGTGATCCGAGCTGTTCCACGGCCCCACTGGCCACGGGCGCCCGTGGCCACCACGCAGTGCGCCTCCCTGACGCCCGCTGGGCAGACCTCGCCTGCGGGACGGCCCGGGTCGAGCAGCTGCTGGCCCGGCCGGCGCCCGGCCCGCCGGATGGTAGAACCGGGCATGACCTTCTTGACGCCGGGCGTGGCGGCTGCCGGTATCAAAGCGACAGGGAGCGTGGCCAGCGCGCTGGTCGGGCGGTACCGGCCTGTGGGCGTTCCCCGGCTGGCAGCAGGGAAGACCGCGCGGAGGCGTACCGCCGGTTGCTGGACGCCTCCACCCGCTCGTTCAACTACGCGTACCAGTTCGCCCACCTGAAGCGCGAGGCCGGACGCGCCGCGCACAAGCTGCTGCTGGGCCAGACCCCCCAGGTGTGGGAGGTCAGCAGCGAGCTCATCAGCGCGCTGCACGGGGTCCGGCTGTGCGGCAGCGTCCACGTCATCGCCGCGGCGGAAACCCTCGTCGAGGCCACCAGCAACCTGGAGCTGGGCGAGAAGAGCGCCCGCCGATCCCAGCGGCAGGCCGAGGCCCTGGTCACCGCGCAGAGGGCCTTCCTGGACGTCTGCCGGGAGGATCTCGCCTACACCGCACGCTGGTACCAGGTGCGCCGCCGCCGCGCGGAACGCCGCTTCCTTCGTGAGCAGACCAGGGACTGAGGTCAGCCCATAGCGGCTAATATTACGCTGGCTTCGCCCTGGTCGTCGCGTACGCGGGCGGCACACCCGTGGGATTCGGCTACGCCTTCCCCTGCTCCGCCGACTACTGGTTCGGCGTCGGCCTGGTCGACCAGGTCCCCGCGGGCGCCCGCACCGAGCGACTGATGGGCCTGTGCGAGCTGGCAGTCCGCCCGCCGTGGCAGTCCCAGGGCATCGGCGCCCGCCTGCACGCCGAGCTCCTCAAAACCATCGCCCCGAAGGGTCGTCGCTGCTCGCGCTGCCCTCCAACCGACACGGCCAGGACCTCTACGCCCGGCTCGGCTACGAGTACGCAGGCCCCTACCGCAACACCGCCGACGGCCCCGAGTTCGACCTACTCCTCCTCAAGGTCGAGGAATCTGCCTGAGCCCGAGCGGGGCCTCTCACAATGGCATGGAATCGAGTCGGCAGGTGAGGACTACCCAAGGCCGAGGATGGCGATAAGTTCATGCATGAAGGCGTTGAGTAGCGTCAGGCTGGAGCCGGCGGCGGTATTGTCAGGACTACCCGGCAGCCCCGCGGTGTGGTGCACCATGGCCTCCATAATCCAGTCGAGTCGCCGTGCTACCTGGCGTGGATCCGAATTGAACCGGCGACGCGCTTCAAGGAGCTGCGCTGGGGTGACCGCTTCTTCCCTGAGCCGTGTCATCACCTCATTCCGACTGTCGATGTATCCAGCGAAGTCGTTAAGCACCTGCCCGAGGTTCGGCGTATCGTCTCCTGCTGTGGAACCAGTTGCACGATCAGCGTGCGCCGACCAGGAGAACGAGACCTCTACCAGCACGGAGAGCACCCTCGCACGGTCCCAGCACCCTTTCCCAAGACACTGCGCCACCACGAGGCGTGCCTTGCGGATCTGTGCTGTCGAGGCCGACGGGTGAGCCAGGCCATTGACCAAGGCGCTCGCGATCTTGCAGTTCTCAGCTGCGGTTGATTGCATTCCCAGCGTGTTGCGCAGAGCTCGTCTTACCTGCTCGGTGGGGAGGTCCAACAGACCGAGCAACCACAGACCGACGATTGTCCTTGCCAGAACGACGCGCCGGTAACGCCATCCTTGCGGCAGGCGCTCCCTCACCCACAGAAGTCTGAGAAACAGCTCCCGCTGCTCCGGCGGATACACACGATGGTCACTGCCGTGTTGGCTGCTCTTTCTGAACGCGGGTTGAGCCAGCAGGCCAAATTCGGTCCAGTCTCTGACCGAGCGGGAGCTGACCCGCGTGAAGCCCGCTGCATGTGCGTCAGCGACCAGGTCATCGGTAGTGCCGGGCCTTGTGTCTGTGGTGGAAATATGTGGTCGCTGCATCATTTGGACCACCCGGCCGCGTTGACGAGCATGGCCGCTACTGCAGCCGCAGCCCCGCGGGCAGCGCCCAGCCACCCCTCTCTCCGGAGCTCTGACAGTGAAGGACTACCGCCTGAGCAGCATGATCGTTCTTGCGGCGTACGGGTGTGCACTTCGGTATTCCGGCGGGGCACAACACTCTCCGATCCAGTACACGAGGGGGCCGGGCGGAATCAGCCTCGCGGATGGCCCCTGACTACTGAATCGGCGAAGGCGAATCTGCGGTGTAAGTTCCAGCTGCCGGTGATCGAGGGCCGTCTCAGCGGGTCCGTCATCTGCTGTCCAGGGCTACTGCACCATTCCCCGGTGCCACGGCCAAGCCACCTGCCGCTCCTCGGCGCACCCGATCCGGTCTGCCGCTGCCCGCAGCGAACGACCCACTGGCTGGTGTCCGGGAACGACGTGACGCCGCTTCCGGCCGGGCGGCGCAGTGTGGTGCGAAGCGCCGCGGCGGTGGCTGCGGCGGCCGGATGCCACGCGCAACGTGGGCTTGATTTGGATGCACGGGAGATGAGCCGCTCGCTGTAGGGGAACTGGTGCAGTACATGCCCGCCTGGGGTGGCGAGCACCATGTTCGGGCACGGGGCCGGGCCGAGGATGGGCAACTGGCAGGCCGCTCCGGCCCAGCAATCGAGGCCGAATGGACCGTCGTCGGCACTGCCCAGCGTCGGTACGCGAAGTGGGTCAGGCTCTACGAAACCGACCCGGCTGTAGTGATCAAGCTCCTCGATGAGACCGACGGCCGCCGAGATCCACTGGCGGGTTCACCGGTGCCCGCGCGTTTCGTCGCCGACTTCGACAACCTGGTGCTGTCGCACGCCGACCGGTCCCGGATTCTCGGGGAGGTGGATCCGGGCCAGGTGATGACGGCCAACGGGATCGTTCGCGGCACGGTCCTGGTCGACGGATTCGTCGGCGGTACGTGGAAGTTCGAGCGGCGGCGAGGTGAGGCGGCGGTGCTGGTCGAGCCGTTCGGGCGGCTCGGGATCGCTGACCGGGAGGCGCTGGAAGCGGAGGGCTCCCGGCTGCTGGCGGCCACCGATCCGCAGGCGTCGGCCCATGCCGTCCGCTTCACAGGTAGCTGAGTTCGGCCCTTGACTCGACTGCATCCGTCAGGCTGCCGGAGCCAGAGAAGGCGCTCCCGCACCGAACATCAGGGGCGTGGAGTATGTCGAACTCCTTCGCCCGCGCCGTGTAGGGTAGGCGGACCGACGCGGGGTGGAGCAGCTCGGTAGCTCGCTGGGCTCATAACCCAGAGGTCGCAGGTTCAAATCCTGTCCCCGCTACCAACGCACCGGCCCCCTCGACGCCATGTCGAGGGGGCCGGTGCGTGTCCGGGCGTTGTCCTACGGAGCCGCGCTCGAGGTCGCTGTCGGCCGCGATCCGGAGCTGCTGCCCTTCGGAGCCGTCACCGAGATCCCCGTCCGGCCAGGCACGATCAGCGGCCGATGGATCCGCCGGCTGACGATGCGCGACCCGACCGCCGCCCACGCCGTCCTCGCTCAGGAGCTGTCCCGCTTCCCTGTTTCGGCCGGGTCCGTGGGCATGGAGTCGGGTGCGGTGGAGAGTGTCCACCGGCCGTTCTCAGGCGTGGTGGTGTCGAGTCCGCTGGTGGCGACACGGGCGTCACGCAGCGCGGTGGAGAGCAGCGTGGACGCCTGGCGTGCCCGATGCAGCGCACTGCCAGCACTGCGCAACTGGCCGTCTGTGTGTCCCTGGCCGTCGACGGAGGTCAGCAGCCCGGCAGCCCCGAGGCGGTCGAGGAACTGGGCGGTCTGCTCGATGACCTGATCCAGGCTGTCGGCGGCGGCCCACACGGAGCCAAGCAGGGCGTGGGCCTCCTTAGACGTCGTCTCATTTGGTAAGTCTTCGGTAGCAGATGAGGCTGCATGCGATGGCGGTGAAGGCCAGGAAGTGTTCGGCCTTGCGTTCGTAGCGGCGGTGCAAGCGACGGCAGCCGGCCAGCCAGGACATCGTGCGCTCGATCGTCCAGCGATGCCGACCGAGCCGGGTGGAGGACTCGATGCCCTTGCGGGCGATGCGGTGCCGATGCCTCGCTTGCGTAGCCATCGGCGCAGGTGGTCGTAGTCGTAGCCCTTGTCCGCGTGCAGCTTGGCGGGCCGTCGTCTGCGCGGGCCGCGGCGGGAGCGGATCGGCGGGATGCCGCGCACGAGCGGTTCGAGTGCCTGGCTGTCGTGCAGGTTCGCGCCGGAGATCCCGATGGAGAGGGGTAAACCGGTCCGCTCGGTGATCAAGTGGATCTTCGAGCCCTTCTTGCCCCGGTCCACAGGATTCGGACCGGTCAGGTCCCCCCTTTCAGGGCCCGCATGTTCACCGAGTCGATCGCGCAGCGCGACCAGTCCAGGTCTCCGCGCGCACCCAGCTGGTCGAGGATGAGGCGGTGCAGTTTCGCCCAGACCCGGGCGGCACTCCACTCGGTGAAGCGCCGATGCGCGGTCGGCCCCGACGGGCCGAAGACCGGCGGCAACTGCCGCCAGGTGCAGCCCGTTGCGGCCACGAAGATGATCGCGGCCAGCACCTCGCGATCCCCGTACCGGCGCCGACCGCCGCCCTGCGGCCGCGACGGGGCAGGTGGGACCACCCGCTGGAAAAGCTCCCACAACTCGTCCGGCACCATGCGCTCGACCATCACCACACGGTTCAGACTACCCAGCACTCCAAATGAGACGACGTCTTAACAAGGTCGCCGCCAACACCGACAGCGTTCAGAAGGCCCTGGTCGATCAGGGCTTCAAGAGCGCCGTCGTCGCGCACGGGGAGAAGGTGGGCATCGAGGTGGAGATCGTCGAGCGCAACCCGGCCCGGACCGGGTTCGTGCCGATCCCCAAACGGTGGATCGTGGAGCGTGCCTACGGGATCTTGATGCTGCACCGCAGGCTGGTGCGCGACTATGAGCACTTGCCGCGCAGTTCGGAGTCGCGGGTGTACTGGGCGATGACCGCGGTGATACTGCGCCGGCTGACCGGGACGACCGCAGCGGCCTGGCGCAGCACATGAGTGGCGGGGAGCTGACCCTCGGCGCGGTGCTGGCGCGGCTGGAGGAGCGAGAGGGGGAGATCGCCGCGCAGACCGAGACGACGAGGGAGCAGATCGCGCAGCTGACCGCACGGCTGGACGAACTCGGCCGGGCCGCCGAGGAGATCCGGATCACCCGCAAGACGCTGCTGGAGCTGCCCGATCCGCAGCCGCCCGCGCCGCCGCCCCCGAAGCTGCCGGACCATCCGGCCTACCAGCAGATCATGGCGGTCTTCTCCGCGGCCGACGCCCCGCTGCGGGCGCGGCAGGTGTGCGAGGCGATGGACCTGGAAATCGCGCCCAACAACATCAACAACACCCGCCTGAAACTCAAACGGCTCGCCGAGCGAAGAATCCTGGTCGAGACCGAGCAGGGCTTGTTCACCCAGCCACGGCCATAGCCGCCCGGAACGCCCTAAGGCAGGATGTGTGCTCATGATGCGGCGGGGGCGTGCCGGGGCAGTCTCGGCAGTGGTGTTCAGCGTTGCGGTGTGCTTGGCCGGCCTGTGGTGGACGATGGATGCGCTGCCGAGGGCGAAGGGGGACCTCGACCAGGCGGGGGTGCTGGCCCTCCTGCCCAGCCTGGTGGGTGTGGTCCTTGGGGGATGGGGATCGTGGGCGGGGATCCGGGCCCTGCAGGACCAGCGCACGGCCTCGGTGATCGCGGAGGAACTCGCCAGACTGGTGGCGCGGGCGGAGGGCAAGCAGTACCGGCAGTTGCTGGGCAGCGGACAGGCAGCGCCGGACGGGCGGATCGACCTCACTTTCACGGCGACGGCCACCGGGATGAGCGGTTCGCGCGCCGACGGAACGTTGGAGGGGATCGCCGACTACTACCGGAGCCTGCGGCCTGGGCGGATGGCCATCACCGGTACACCGTCCGACGGCCGGGACGGGCAGACCGGCGGTGACGCGGGAACAGGCAAAACCGTGCTCGCCCTGTCCCTGATCCTGGGCCTGGCCAAGGAACGTTCCCCGCAGGCGCCGGTGCCGGTACGACTGACCGCGGCATCCTGGCCCGGCAGCGACATACGTGACTGGTTACGGGCACACCTGACCGACGTCTACCGTCTTCCCCGCCGCGAAGCCGCCCGCCTGGTGGACGCCAATCTCGTTCTGCCGGTCATCGACGGTCTGGACGAAATGGACCCGGGCACGACCCCCGGCTACACCTCACGCGCCGCCGCCCTCCTCCGCTGCATCGAACGGTTCGAGCACGGTGGCGAACACTGCCCTGTCGTTGTCACCTGTCGGCACGCCCACTATCAGGCCCTGGTGGAAGCCGGGACGGAACCCCGGATCGTGGCACGCATCGCCGTGGCACGCGTCGACGCCTCCCGCGCTCACAACTACCTGTCGCAACGCGTCGCCGGTACGGAGCGGGGCCGGGCCCGCTGGCAGCCGGTCCTCTCCGCCCTGGACACGGTGGCGACGGGTCCGGCCAGCACCGTCCAGCCGGAACACACCCTGCTGGCCGAGACGCTGGACACACCCTGGCGACTGACCCTGGCCGCCACCGTCTTCGAGGAGCGCACCGCAGACGGGCGATACCTGCGTGACCCCGCCGATCTCCTCGTCCTGGCCGCCAGCGGGCATCTTTACGAGTACCTTTTGGACCAGTACATCGGCGCTGCGGTGGCCGCTGGCCACCGTGGGGCGGACGACGTCTACCAGCCGCAGGGCGCCGACAGCCGTCCGCGACTGGACGCCAACACCATCTGGCGCCACCTGGCATTCCTCGCCCGCTACCTCAACGCCAACAGCGGCACCGGAGACGGCTCACCACGCCGCGTCGCAGGGCGCACCCTGAGCAGCACCGACGTCGTCCTCCATGAACTGTGGCCCGTGGCGGGGAAGTATTGGCCACGGTTGACCGAGCGCGTCCTGATCGTGGCGCTGCTCCTCCTGGCAGTTCCGCAGGCGGGGGGTGACATCTCAAGTTACCCAGCTGTGTGGGCGTTCCTCTTCTGCCTCCCGGTGCTCTACCGCCCAGCATGGCCCAGGCCACGGCGGATAGACCTGGGCCGTCTTCGCACCCGCGCCGGTCGACATGCTCTCATGCTGGGCTTCACGGCCGGTTTCGTGACCGGTTTCCTGATCTACTCCGGAATGGTCTACGCATTCCCTTGGGCAGTGGCGGACAACGTACTCGAAGGCGGCCTCTTGCTCGGCTTCCCGATCGGGCTCGGGGCCGGACTCGCACGCGGTCTCATGATCAAGCAGGAGGACGCAGGCGCGGGAGTCGGCCCGCGTCGCCCCATCCACATGGACCTCGTCGCTGCAATCGTGTTCGGGCCCGTCACAGCGGGCGGGGGAGCGGTCGTGTTCGGGCTCGTCACAGCGGGCGGGGGTGCGGTCGTGTTCGGGCTCGTAGAGATGCTCGTGCGGGCCATGGCGTACGGGACCTATAGGTGGGAATTCGAGGCTTTGTACATGGCCCAGGTCGGATTGCTGATCGGAGCCTTCATCTTCTGTCTCCCTGTCGCGGGCGGCTCGGCAGCGTTGCGGTATTTCACGCTCCTCCTACACACCCGCAGGAAGTTGCCGTGGCGGTTGGGCCGTTTCCTTGACACCTGCTACGAACTCGGCATCCTGCGCGTGTCCGGGACGGCATGGCAGTTCCGACATCGCGAACTCCAGGACCACCTCGCCGCCCGCCCCGCGCCACCACCCTGCTCATGAAGAGCGTTCCGACGTGGGACTGGCGTGGGTTCATTGACAACTCAAAACCAGGCAAAAACTCACAAACCACCCTCTCAGAAGGGCTCCGTGCGCCGGGCCAAGGCCCGGGGCCGGGTGGCTCGGCTGCACCACGAGGTCGCGGTGCGCCGCAGCACCGTGCTGCACGCGATGACCAAGCAGCTCGCCACGCGTTTCGCCGAAGTCGCCATCGAGGACCTCAACGTCGCCGGCATGACACGAACCGCCCGCGGCACCCTCGATGCGCCCGGCCGCCGCGTGATGCAGAAAGCCGGTCTCAACCGGTCCATCCTCGACGCCTCGCCCGGTGAGCTGCGCCGCCAACTCGCCTACAAGACCTGCTGGTACGGCTCCACCCTCGTGGTCCTCGACCGCTGGTGGCCCTCCAGCAAGACCTGCTCCGCCTGCGGGTGGCAAAACCCACGCCTCACACTCGCGGACAGGACGTTCCACTGCACCAACTGCACCCTGACGATCGACCGGGATCTCAACGCCGCGCGGAACATCGCCTACCACGCCGCCCCCGTCGACCGCTCTGTCGCCCCTGGTAGAGGGGAGACACAAAACGCCCGCGGAGCCTCCATGAGACCGTCCAGCCCACGGGCTGGACGGCAGGAAGCGATGAAACGGGAAGACACCGTCCTACCGGTAGTTCGTTAAATCCGGTGGTGGTGTGGGTTGACGGTAGGTCGGGTTGGTCGTAGGCCGGTGGTAGGAGTCAACTGCTTTGCTGGGGGCTGAAGATGACTGCTCGCCGTCCGTGTCCGCCTGCGCCGGGTCCGTTGGAGGAGCGCGCGGCCCGGTTCGACGACCTCCCACGGTGTGGACCGACGGCCGCGTGTACTACCCGCTGCACGCGACTCCCTATACCCCCGCCCATCACTTCACCCGCGGCCCGGCCGATCCGGCCTTCCGTACGAAACCGCAGCTGGCCGCCGCTCTCGCGGTCCGGGGCAAGGAGGTGGGCTTCGGCTGCCCGGCGGTGGTCGCCGACTGCGCCTACTTAAGTCAGCGACACCTGGTACCTCGCACTGCGCGAGGCCGGCCTGGCTTACGTGGTCGCGCTCAAGCCGCACCGCGGCACCTGGGCCCCGGCCGATCAGCCGCACACTCCCATCGAAGCGGCCCACGCCCTGACCTGGTGCGATACAAGGCATCCTGGCGACTGGACGTTCTTGAGGGTGTCGGCGGCACCGGCAAGCAGGTTGGCGCTGTTCTCGAGGTTGGCGAATGTGCGCGCTGAGCTGTGGAGCATGGTGATGCCGTCCTCGGAGATCCCGAAGCCGTGAACCCTGGGGTCGGCCAGCTCCTCGAGGACGACCTTGAGCAGAGAGGCGAGTTCCGGGGCAGTCTTGGCGAACTCGTCCAGCGCGGGTCCGATACGATCGACGACTTCGCTCTGGGCTGTGGCGATCATCTCGCCGAGCTCGGATTCGCGCGGCCGCATGGCCGAGAGGAACGCGACCGCAGGGGGCGTAGAGGATTGTGCCCTGAGCAAGCGCCGCATCAGTTCCATTCGGTGACTCGGAGCAGATGCTTACGGTGCTGGCGTTCCTTGCAGCGTTTTGCGGAGTGCGCGGTTCACTGCGGGATTCCGTCCAGGCCTGTACGGCTCGATGGGCTGGTAGCCGTGTGAGCGGTACAGGTAGAGGGCTGCCAAGTTGGCGACACCCGCCTCCAGTTGTATGTGGGTGGCTTCGTATGCTCACAGTGCGGGGAACCGGAAGTCGATCTTCGGAGGCGAACGACTATGTCGGAACAACGTGTTGTCCTGGTGACGGGCGGGGGAACAGGAATCGGGGCCGCCACCGCCCGGCTGCTGCGCACCGCTGGGCACCAGGTTGTGATCTCCGGGCGGCGGCCCGAGCCACTGCGCCGGGTGGCCGAGAAGACCGGAGCGCTGGCCCACCCTTCCGACGCCACCGATCCCGAGGCCGTGCGTGAGCTCGTCGAGACGACGGTGACGGCCTACGGGAGACTCGACGGTGTGGTGCTCAACGCCGGAATCGGGCGGGGCGGCGCGGTCGGCGACACCGCGGTCGAGGACTGGGAAGAGCTGATACGAACCAACCTCACCGGCCCGTTCCTGCTGCTGCGTGCCGCGCTGCCGCATCTGCTGGCGGCCCGCGGGGCGGTGGTCGCGGTCGCCTCGGTCGCCGCGCTCCGCAACAGCGTCGGCAACGCCGCCTATGCGACGTCCAAGGCGGGTCTGCTCCACCTCTGCCGCTCCCTCGCCGTCGACTACGGGCCGCAGGGGCTGCGGGCGAACGTGGTGTGCCCGGGTTGGGTGCGTACGGAGATGGCCGACCGGCGGATGGCGCGGTTCGCGGCGGAGGCGGGGCTGGCGGGCGGTGCCGAGGCGGCGTACGAGGAGGCGAACCGACTGTCTCCCGCCAGGCGGCCGGGTGATCCGGAGGAGGTCGCCGAGGCGATCGGCTGGCTGCTGTCGCCCGCCGCGTCCTACGTCAACGGGGCCGTCCTCACCGTCGACGGCGGGGTGACCACAGCCAGCGTCAGCGGTGCCGCCTTCGACTACCGGATCGAGGCGCGCACCCCGCGCCTGTAACGGACTACCGGACAGGCCCGTTCCACAGGGCTGGCGGGCCCTGGCCCCAGGGCGGGGCCAGGGCCCCACAAAGAGGCTGGGCCGGGACGGAGCCCCAGTGGCAGCCGTGCTCGTCGCCGGGGATTTCGATGCCCGCGGCGTGGCCCCCCATTGTCAACGGCCTCTTGGGGCGCTCCGCTTGTGAGATCCGGGGAGATACTCCGGTGTCGATCTGCGTCATGCCGCCCCACCACAACACGTCGGGCGCGACGGCGTCGAACGTGCGCCGCACCAGGGCAGGAGCCGCTTTCCGCTTGCCCGGACGGGTCAGTGAACGGCGTCGGCGAGGCGGCGTGCGGCCCTGCAGGCCGAGCTCGGCCATGATGTCGGCGACGGTGTTCTGCGACACCTGCCAGCCCTCCTCGCACAAGTCCAGCGTGATCCTCGGCGAGCCGTACGTCTGGCCCGAGTAGTCGAAGAAACAGCGGACCCGCTCGGCCAGGCCGACCCGCCTGATCTCGCGTTGCGTCGGCTGGAACGGACGGCGCCGCCACGTGTAGAACCAGGCTTCTGACACCCCGAGCGCCCGGCAGGAGGTGCGGTACGGAACACGGTGCACGGTCTTCTGGTCGCTGATCACCCCGACGAGAGCCGCCGGGTCCGCCCCAGCTACTTCACCCAGTGGACCATGCAACGTTTGAGCACGTCACGCTCCATGGCCAGCTCCTTGTTGTCCTTCTTCAGCTGGCGTTCTCCCGTCGCAACCGCGCGAGCTCCCCGCTCTCGCTGGCCGCCCCGGCCCCGCTGGCCCTGTGGGCGCGGGACACCCATCTGGCCAGCGTCCTGTCGTTGATCCCCAGGTCCTTCGCGACCTGCGCGATCGGCTTGCCGGTCTCGGCGACGAATCCGCACGGCCCCCTCACGGAACTCCGCGTCAAACTTCCGCCTCTTGCCCGCCATGACTCCCGCAGTCGCTCCAGTGATCAAGATAGTGGTCATGAATATTCACTTCCTGTCGGATGTGTTCAGATGGATCGCGAAGTTCCGGGCTGGGGTCGAAGCGTAAGCTCGCGCCATGTCCAGGAGGAATGCTTTCTCGCTATCGAGGTCACCTTTGTCGAAGTTGACGAGACTGCCGACGGACTGCTGCTGAGGCAGGCCGGCGAGCTTGGCGCTGCGTGCCCCTGTCATTACACACGCGAGCACCGTCGCATCGACTTTGGTGTGAGCGACACCCACAGCGGCCACATGGCGGCGCGCGCGAGCCCACGTACCGGTGGCCACATAGTCGTTGAGGACGAGGATGGCATCCCGGGTCTCGATGATTTTGCGGTAGGCCAGCAGTCGCCAGGATGCCTGTGGCCACACGATCTCGAGCAGTCGATGGCGGGGTTTGAGGAAAGCGACGTGCGGCACCACCTGTATCAGGTCGTGCCACAGCGGCCACAGGTGCCAGATGGTGCAGATCTCCGTTGCGGCGCCCCGCATTGCCCAGAGCGAGGGCAGCAGGAGGGCGATCGCGCGTAGCAGACCGTGCAAGTCCATGACGTACGGGAGGTACGGCAGCAGCCGATCGGTGTGGAATAGCAGGCTGATGAGCTGGCAGGACCAGAATAAGAAGGTGAGTGCGCTGCCGATTCCGAACATCCGTAAGCTTGCCTTGAGGACGGGGTCGGCCGTGCGTCTGCTGTACGGGTGGCACAGGGAAACGCATGAGATGTCCGCAGTGAGATGGATCAGAACCAAGACGAGCCAATAGGCAGTGGAGGGAGTCGGCGCACCGTGGCCCGTTACGGCGTGTTCCTGGTGTGGTGGAGCCAAGAAATCCAGGACCAGCAGGAACGCCATAGCCAGGCCCGTCATATAGCACACGCTCAGACGTAAGCGGCCGCCGACGACCGCCGAGACGAAGTACAGCAATGCACCCGACGCGAGCACTCCGATCAGGTTCCGTGGCAGGGCAATGGCATGGACCCCTCCAGTGGCCTGGAGAGCGAGCTGGGTCGCGGCGGGGAGCGTGAGCATCATGGCCACCGCAGCCGTAGCCACGGCCAACCACAGTCCGCGCTGCTCAGGGGCGCGTAGTGCGATGGAGGCACGTAGTGCCAGAGCCAGCCATAGGCAGCCCACGCAGATGTAGTTGAACCAGTACAGTAAGCTGGAGGGTTCAGCATTCATCTGCGGCACGCGTCCCCAACGCAGCTTCCAGTCGGCCCAGCACGCTGTGCGGAGTTCTGGCGGCGGGCTGTGAAGCGCGGATGCGCAGCAGGCTGGCAAGCATCTCCGCCTCCTGTTCCTGGCGGTTGGTGTAACTGGTGCGGCCGAGCAGCCGTTGCGCCAACTGCGAGCTCAGGTCGGGGAGAAGGGCCTGAGAAGCCTCGCCGCGGCTCAGGTCCGTGCCGCAGTGGTCAAACAGCATGTGCCCGACCTCATGCAGCAGGATGTGCTCTTGGTGCACTCGGCTGGTGCGCTGCTCGAAAAAGATGTGGTCATCGGTCTCGGTGGCGAGCCACATGCCGCAGATGCCGTTCCAGGCGGCCTGTTGCGGCAGCGGATGCAGATGCAACGGACGTCTCCGCTGGGCGGACAGTTCCTGGCACAAAGCATCGATAGTGAAGGGGTGTGGCACACTGAGTTGGTCCAGGGCCGACTGGCAACGCTGTTGTAATTGAGCGTACTTGCTTGGCATATGTCTCCCAATAGCCTGCTGCAGGAAGACCGGTCGCTGTCGGGACGCGTACGATCCGGAACGCCAGTGGCGTAACAACGGACCCAGCCCCCCCGGATATTCCGAGGGGAACGCTGCCTCAATCATTAGATCCGGACCTGGGGGGATTCGGGTCGTTCATCACCGAGAGGTTTTGCAATTTGCGGGCCTCATCGACCATAGTGAGTAGCGCGTCCAGACTGGCAGGTGAGAGTCCTTCGGCGCGCAGCGCCAGACTGCGGATCTTGGTGTCGCGCAGTGCGGTGGCCAGCATGAGTTGGGCATTGACCCGTTCCGACACCTTGTCGTTGAGGAAATACTCGGGAGGCACTCCGAAGAACTGCGCCAGAATGTCCAGCTGTTCCAGCGTGAGATTGCGTTTCCTTCCGGTGGCCAGTTCCCAGAGATAGGTGGCGGAGATGCTGCCTCCGGTCGTTTCGCGGATCTCCTTGGCGAGCCGCGCGTAGCCGGGACGGGTACGTTCGTCGGGATAGAGCGTCTCGATCAACTTGTTGAGCCGCTGCTCGAGTTGCAGAAGCAGCGGACGGTCGTCCTCTCCCGGTGCCGATCCGGTACTGCGCATCTCTCGCCCTTCCCAACATAGGTCTCCCAACGGGGGCAGGAACCAACCCGGCGTCTGCCAAGAGGGAGAGAGTCTAGCGCGGCTAATGACGTTGCCCCAGGGAAACTACTCTGGCGCATTGGCCACCTCCCGGCGGGGGTGAACGGCTGCCGTGGCAGTGCGGCTGGCAAACGTCAGAGCCAGCAGGCAGGAGGCTGACAGGACGGCCAGGAACGCTTGGTAGAGCGCCACCGGCCACAGCGAGCCATGCCCCGCCGCGACCAGGGTCTGGGCCAGGGCCGGCGCCGTGCCCCCGAACAGCACACCGGCCAACTGCTGGGCTAAGGAGATCGCGGTGTAGCGCACCTGGACCGGGAAGGCATCGACGAGCAGGGCGGCGATCACCGCGTAGACGACGGCGCTGGCGGACTCCAACGCGCACACCCCCAGCGCGATCCGGACCAGCGAACCGCTCCCCAAGGCTAGGACGGTGACCGGAATCGCGAACAAGTACAGAGCCAGCCCCAGGGCACAGATCCGTGCGACCCCCAAGCGTTGGGCGGCTATCGCAGCGACGGGCTGGACCAGGAACCGGGCGACAGCCGCGCACAGCACCACGCCCAGAACCTTCTCCCGGGGAAAGCCGATGTGCACGGTCGCCCAGGACAACACGAAGGTGCCGGCCAGATACGTCCCGGCAACCGGAACGGCGCAGGCCCCGACGCACACCGCCATCTTCGGGAAGTGCCGCTGCAAGGCGTCGCGCACCGGAGCGGGCGCCACCCACTCCTGCGCCGACAGTCCCTCGAACTCCGGGGATTCGGGCACCTTCAGTCGTATGACCAGGCCGACGGCCATGAGGGCGGTGGAGAGCAGGAAGGGAACCCGCCAGCCCCAGGCCAAGAATTCGCCGTCGTCCAGTCGCGAGAACGGGAGGAAGACCGCGCTGGTCAGGATCGAGGCCAGCGGGGCCCCTTGCTGCACCATGGCCGTCAGAATCACCCGGCGCCCCTGCGGTGCGTGTTCACCGGCCAGCAGCACCGCGCCGCCCCACTCGCCACCCACTGCGATCCCTTGGACGAGCCGCAGGATGCACAGCAGCACGGGAGCGGTGATCCCCGCCTGGTCGTAACTAGGCAGCAGTCCGATGCCCGCAGTAGCCGCCCCCATGAGCATAAGTGTCGCCACCAGGCTGCGCTTTCGTCCGAGCCGGTCCCCGAAATGGCCGAATAGCGCCGCGCCGACAGGGCGGCCCAGAAAGCCAACCCAGAACGTCGCGAACGATGCCAACAGACCTGTGGCCTGCGGCGCTCCGGGAAAGAACAATTTTGGGAAGACCAGGCTGGATGCAGTGGAGAAGATGAAGAAGTCGTACCACTCGACCGTGGTGCCCACCAGGCCGGCGAGTCCCGCCTTGTGGGCGGGAGACAGCCAGGGTCGTCCAGTGGGTGTGCGCGAGGTCCGACGCATCATGCTCCAAGAGACCACTGCGAGAAGGGGTGTTTATGACGGTAGTAACTGATTAGCAGCATGCGGACGCGGCGAGCAGTGCAACAGAGCGGCCGTAATGCCTGGCGCGAATCCGACCCGTCCTTGTGAGCGGACGGCTTGACGGTATACCGTCCGCTCTGTAGCGTTCAAGGCCGTCTCGGGGCCGCACAACCCGTGTATTGCACTCGTTGCCACACCGCGCACGGGGTGCGGGAGCACCGACGTGTCAGCACACGATGCGCGAGACGGCACGATGCACCGTCGATGGGTTTGTTTGGCTGAGAGGGCTGGGGGTGGCCAAACTGCGCCACCGCTCGTCGAGCACCTTGCAGTGAACGCATCGCTGGTACCTCAATGCCTCGCCTTACGGTGAGTCTTCATTGCTCTAGTCCGGTTCCGCGCGGGGTGTCACCCAGCGCCTCGGGGTACGGAGAGGAGGGTCGCGCACGTCCCCACGCCCCTGCAGAGTCAGACGTTCCACTGCCAGGCGACTGGCCCGGCAACTGAGCGTTGCCGGTTACGGGAGGCAGCTGTCCGAAGACCATGCCCACCGTCTCCGGGCGGCTCGGTGCTGCGAGCGGAAAGGCGTGTCCTGCGATGTGCACCAGTGGGTCTAGGCTATCTGCAATCCTTGATGGATTCGATTTTCAGAAATACTCGCTGAACGCCTGTGTAGGGAGGACGCACCTTGCGTCCGATGCGCATGGCGATGTCTCTGTATTCAATTGTTCCAGTGGATCGCCCGTCCTTGGGTTCGATTTCCGGCGCCCGTGAGTCCTGAGCGTGCTAAGTCAGTGGTGCCACCTTCCGGGGCGAGTACTTCCGAAGAGCCGAGGAATTTTCTTAGCGTGGAGATACTGATGTCGAGACAAGTCAGCCAGACCGCCGCAGCGCCCCCACGCGACAGTGGGCTGGACCCCACGGCGCAGCCCATAGGTGTGGCTTTCCCCGCCACCCAGAACGTCGGAAAAAATTCCCCACCTTTCCTCGACGCGGGCGGTATTCTTGGCGAGCAGGCGATGCTGGTCCCCATCCATTTGCTTCTCGAGTCCGACTCGCCACGTGTTGACGGCGAAGACACCGACTATGTGAAGGCCCTCGCCGAATCGGGTGCTAGGTTGCCGCCTATTGTGGTGCATCGGGCCACCCGTCGCGTGGTCGATGGCATGCATCGATTACGGGCCGCTGAGCTGCGTGGTCAGGAGAGCATCGAGGCCCAATTCTTCGAGGGCAGCACGAGCGATGCCTTCGTGCTTTCGGTGTGGCTCAACACGGCCCATGGCCTGTCACTGTCGACCGCCGATCGCTCGGCGGCGGCGTTGAGGATCATCCGCTCACATCCGCAGTGGTCCCTGCAGCAGTCCGCCGGTTGACGCCCATCGAGTACGAACTGGAACGCATCGCAATGGCGGCGTGGCCAACTGTCACCTACGCGTGCAGCAGACCCGTCGTCTAGTGCTGAACCTGTACTTGAGACGGTGCCCCGAAGTGAACGGCGAATATGAGCGTTAACTGGCCTACACCCTTTCGATGAGACATGGCGCGACCGTCCGGTGCTCGTGCTGTACCTTTCCGGGCGGCTGGGTTACGTATTGAACCGACGTACTGTTCTGACTTGCCCTGTCCCGGCTTGCGCCTTCGGCCCCACGACGAAGGCATGGACCGCGGTCAATCAGTCGCATGGGCCCTGGCGCATGGTCAACCAGAGTGGCGGCGTAATGACTGCGCGCCGCCTTCGTGGATGCGTGGAGGCGCTCACGGAGCCGCTGGGACGGCATCTGCCGATACGGCGGGGAGTTTCTCCAGCGGCATCCTCACCTGCGGGGCAGACGGCAAGAAGCGTCCTTCTTCCACAGCCTGGTCGTGGTTGATAGCCGAGGTGGAAGTCCTCCGGCAAGGTTGGTGTCAACACCAGGACCGGTTGGTCATGGTGTTCTGGCTAGAGCACGGCCGGCGGCATGTCGAAGTGGACATAGGAGGCACTTAGTGTGCAAAAGCTGCGAATAATGGGGGGAAGATAGATGACTCAATACCTGACACCCGCTCCCGAGGCACCGACGCTGCCACAGAAGCCCTGGGGCACGGCTCCGACTTGGCGTGTTCTCATTGTCGAGCCTGATGCCCACGGTAAGGATCCATTGAGGGAGCAGTTACAACGTCGCGGACACGATGTGGACGACGTTGGAACGGGAAGTGCTGCTCTCCAGTTCTACCAGGATGCTGAACTGGTACTGCTGAACCTCGAGTTGCCAGACATGGACGGCGTCGAGGTCTGCCGCATCATCCGGTCCTTGTGTGATGTTCCCATCATAGCGATCGGATCCCGTGGCGCCGAACCCGACTGCGTCCTCAGTTTCCAAGCCGGCGCTGACGACTACATTGTCAAGCCCTATGGGTCTCGTGAACTGATGGCACGCGTGGACGCGGTGATGCGTCGTCTCCGTCCACGCTCGCTGTCTCCGCAGGCCATCTCGCACGGCCGATTGCATATAGACGCCGCCTTGCGTGAAGTCACCCTCGACGGGCATCGAATCGATATCACACGCAAGGAGTTCGATCTGTTGCACGCCCTAGCGTCCGATCCCGGGAACGTCATCCCGCGCAAGCAGCTTATGCAGCGGATCTGGGGTGATTCGTGGTCCCGTCGGACCCTCGACACCCATGTCAGTAGTCTGCGGAACAAACTCGGGTCCAGCGGCTGGATCGTCACTGTCCGCGGCGTCGGATTCCGCTTCGGCTCGGGGTGATGCGCTAGCCTTGATCGTTCATGAGTCCCCGGCAGCTTGCTGACGGGGGCTCTGTGTTTGTGTGGTTCGGTCTCTTCGGTGCCGGGACAGGTTGAGGGCCCGGCTGTCGCGTCGGGTGGGCGCCGGGTTCCACTTCACCGGTGTGGTGGTGCGGGTCGTCGAGACGGTTGAAGTAGCTGGTCAGCCAGGGTTGGGCAGGGTGTGGAGCCGGTGGATTGCGTGGGTGATGACGTCGGTCCAGGGCCATCGGGCGGGCAGGCGGAGCCAGTGGCGGCGTCCGGTGTTCACGAGCTGGGCGGCGGCGGAGAACAGTCGCAGGCGGAGCTTTTGGGGTTCCCAGCGGCGGGTGTCGCCGGTCAGCGCGAGCATCGGCATCCAGGCGAGGAGGTCGAGTGCGAGGGAGACGATCTCCAGCCAGATCCGGTTCTGGGCGGTGTCGTGCAGGGGCAGGTTGCGCAGGCCGGTGTCGCGGGCGTTTCGGATGCGGTCCTCGCAGCGGGCCCGTCGGCGGTGACGCAGTTCCAGGTCGGCGAGCTGGCCGCCTTTCGTGTTGGTGGCGAAGCAGGTGAGCCGGTTGCCGTCGAGGTCGGTGAAGCGCAACTGGGCGCCGGGGTGGTTGAGTCGGCCCGCAGCGCGGTGCCGGTGTTGCCACCGGTCCGTTTCTGCGGGCCGCTCGCCGAACCCGGCGTGCGCGTTTCCACGCACCGGGCTCTCCACGGTCTCTGCCGTCAGGCGTGGTTGGCCAAGGTCCAGGGGTTTGGGATCTTGTTGCCGCGGTACCGGTATCGCTCGGTTGGCACCCGGCCGAGGTTGAACAGTTCGATCCCGTCTGACGAAGGAATTTGCCACCGGCCGGTGTGGTCGGTGAGGTGCCTTCGCAGGTCGGTCCAGCTCCAGCGGTGCAGCCGCATCCACCACCGAGCAACCCGTCGCCAGACGAAAATGGCGAGGGTTTGCATGGTGCTCTTGGCGACTGCGTATCTGAAGTAGTTGGACCAGCCGCGCATGATCCGGTTGAGCCGTCTCAGCACGTCCCTGGGTGGCTGTTGCGACAACCTGTGTGTCAGGGCACGAATCTTGTCCTTCAGGGACCGGATGGGCCGGTCGGCGATGAAGGTGCAGACGTACTGTCAACGGCCTCTTCGAACGGCTCTGATCAACTTTTCGGGATGACCGAGCGTGATCGGCTTATGGGGTATGCAGAACACGGCGCCGGAGGAGGTCGAAGTTGGCCCGCCCGTACCCCTGGCGTTTGAGGTACTTAAAAGTTACGTGGAATCTGCCGGGGTGATCATGTCTCTCCGGTACAACCACGGACTTGGGAGATGTGTTGAGCGGCACGACGGTGCTCACGGAGAAGTGGCCGGTGCTCGGCCGGTACGAGCAGGCGGCGACCTGGCTGACGATCTGGACGGATCTCGGACGTGCGCCTCGCACGATCGATGCCTACGCCCGCGGGCTGGCCGAGTACGGGGCTTCGCCCAAGGCCGGGTAGTTAGCGTTATCGCAGGTCACGCAAGTGAGTTGAAGGATTCCCGACGCAGAGCAACGGAGCTCGTTGGTACAGGCAGTCGACCAAGACAGCTTGTCCCGAAGGAGCTCCGTTGCCCCGTCATTGTGTCCTGCCGTCTGGGCTGACGGCCATCACCCGAACGGTCACCGTGGCCGGAGGCCGGTTCGCTCCTGGGCATCTGGGGGAGCTGACGGCGGTCGTGCCATTTGAGCTGGTGGACGCGGTCCTTGCGGAGACGAGGACGGTGCAGCAGCGGCTGCGTGATCTTCCATCGCGGGTCGGGGTGTACTTCTTGCTGGCGATGTGCCTGTTCCCTGAGGTCGGCTATCGCCTTGTCTGGGACAAGCTGACCGCGGGTCTGTCCGGGATGCCGGTGGTCTGTCCGTCGGCAAAGGCGTTGCGTGATCTGCGCCGGCGGATTGGCAGCGCGCCGGTGCGGGCGTTGTTCGAGGTGCTGGCCGGGTTGCTGGCCCGGCCGACGACGCCAGGGGTGCGTTTCGGTTCGTACCGGATGGTGTCGTTCGACGGCTGCAGTTCGCTGAGGGTTCCCGATTCCGAGCGCAACCGAGCCTGGCTGGGCAGGACTTCGCATCATGGCTATCCGACGCTGGAGGTGATGACGCTGGTCGAGACCGGCACCCGGGCTCTGGTCGGCGCGGTGTTCGGCCCTACCGCCGAGGGCGAGACGAGCTGCGCCGGCCGACTGCTGCACCTGCTGCGGCCGGACATGCTGGTGCTGTGGGACAAAGGGTTCGACAGCAACGCCTTCCTCGCGGCGGTCACGGAGACAGGCGCCCAGGTCCTGGGCCGGCTCCGCAGCAACCGGCGCACGCCGGTCCTCACCCGCCTCGCTGACGGCTCCTACCTGTCGGTGATCGGCACCGTGAAAGTGAGGATCATCGACGCACAGATCGCCGTGACCTGCGCGGACGGTAGATCCTTCACCGGGTCCTACCGACTGGTCACCACCCTCACCGACGCCCGCCGTTACCCGGCCACCGCTCTGGTGGGCCTCTATCACCAGCGGTGGGAACACGAATCGGCGTACTACGCGCTCCGCCACACCATCATGAACGGCCGCAACCTGCGCTCGGGCGACCCGGCAGGCATCGAGCAGGAGATGTGGTCACTGCTCACGCTCTACCAGGCTCTGCGCACCGTGATGGTCGGTGCCGCCGGGTCCCTCCCCGGCACCGGCCCGGACCGCTGCTGTTTCAGCATCACGCTCCACACCGCCCGCGACCAGGTAATCCAGGCCAACGGCATCATCCCCGTGGACACCGATCGGGACACCCTCCTCGGGATGATCGGCCGTCGGATCCTGACCGGTCTGCTCCCGCCCCGCCGGCAACGGGTCAGCACCCGCAAGGTCAAATCACCGATGTCCCGCTACAGCGAGCGCCACGCCGACGGCCGGCCCAGCACAAGCCACACCGTCACCCGCCTCGACGTCACCGTCCTCGAACCCGTGGATCAACCCGCACCGCCCACGGCCTCCCGGGACGACCGACACGCCACTCCTTCCGCACGACGCCGACACCGCATCCTGGCCCTGCTCCAGGAAGACCCCACGCGTCTGTGGCAACCCCGTGACATCGCCGCCTACTTCGGCGATGTCACCCTGGAAACCATGTACAGACAACTGAATCGATGGGCCTCCATCGGCCTCATCCACAAACTTGGCCCCGGCCTCTACGCCGCAACAGCGTGGTCCCCAGCCTCACTTGCATGAGCTGCGAAAACGCTAACTACCCGGCCTTGGGGTAGGGCCCGAACGCTGTCGCGGAGTTATCTGGCTATGCTGCGCAACGGATCACACACAAACCCGACGCTGAGCGTACTGGAGGGCCTGGCGAAGTTCTTCGACAACAACCGCACACCTGGATCCTCGCCGATCACAGTCCAGCAACTGGTTGCACTGGAAGACCCCGAGGACGAGTTGTTGCGGCAGCGACTCGCCAGTCACCAAGTACGGATGATCGCGATGAGAGCAGGCGCGATGACGCCAGCAATGCGCGAGCAGCTCCTCAAGATGATCGAAGTACTCGATCAGGACAGAACCACCGATCCCAGCTCTTAACCATACGAAAGGACATCGTGGCTGTACGCGAACGCGAGCTCCGCCGCCACTGCAGACGCCTGTTACGCCACCTCGATGTTCAGCCTCCGCTGTGGGTGGATGAGTTATGCCGCAGACTAGGTGAGCATCGAGGCAAACCAATCCGATTAATTCCCTGGACGCCACCCATTCCCGGACCATTCGGGGTGTGGATGTCCCGCCCAGGCGAGGACGCGCTCTTCTATCAAAAGGAAACCACTCGCGTACACCAAGACCACATCATCCTGCATGAGGTCGGCCACATCCTAGCCGATCATCAGGATAGCGGAAATCTGGGCGAAGAGAATCCCGGCCCGGGCACGGATGACCCAAGCACCTTGATCACCCGAGAGCTCCGCCGCACCTGCTACACCGAAGACTACGAGCGCGAGGCCGAACTGGTAGCAACCATCATCCAAGAGTGGGCAGTAGTCATCGACTACATCACCCCCCGCACCCCCGAAGTCGATTCTCTTGGACCGCTGCGTTCCGCGCTCAATCCCCGTTGGGGGTGGACGTAATCTTCCAGCAACCCGTGACCATCATGCTGATCATAGGGGCGTTATGGAAGATCATCGACCTGGCACGCGCCCCGCACGATCGGGTCCTGCGGACCCTGGTCACCTGCCTGCTCCTGCTGGCCATCGGCCAAATCCTCAGTTTCCCAGGGCCCAACAGTGCAGTTGACGCGCTCACAGGAGTTGGCGTCGGCAAGGTCACTTTCAACGCGGTATTCATGTCGGGGCTGAGCGCGCTCATCTTGTTCTTCGTCTCCTCCACGCCCGGCACAACGGCCCACTACCGGCGATAAGTGGGGATCAACATCGGCCTCCTCACCTGTGTCCTGATCGCTCTGGTCATCACCATGGCCGCCACACCCGGAGCCCTGCGGGGTCACACGTTGAACACCCCGGACATGGCACAGCCGCCCGTCGCCTGGTTCTACATCACTGGCAACGCCTACTTCGTCTACGCCTATCTGACCTCAGGGTTATGGGCGCTGCGCTACGCGCGCATGGCCACCATGCACCTGGCTGTCGGTTTACAAATCATGGCACTCGGCCTGGCCTGCCTAGCGATCACGTCGGTCAACCGTGTGGTCTGGGTATACCTGCGCATCGACGCACCCGGATCACATCAGGTGTTCAATACGGTCAACTGGTCCATGACCGATGGAGCCCTGGGTATGGTCCTGATCGGTGTCCTCTACTCAGCCGGAGTGCAATTCATCGCCCACTTGCAGTCGGTCGTGCACTACCGCCGCATGCACCGTGCGCTCACTCCGCTGTGGACCGCCCTCGCCACTACCTACCCCGAAGTCATTCTCAACCGGGAACCGACCCATTCCTGGCGGAATCGCTTCCGGCTCCGCCGTACTCACGCGCGGTTCTATCGTCGACTTATCGAATGCCGCGACGGACTGGTGCGCCTGAGCCCCTACCTGGCCCAGGTCGCGCCTGAAGCTGACCTAGCTCACGGTCCAGCCGATCAACTCGCCCGGCACATCGCCCAAGCACTGGTTCTGAAGCCGGCCATCGAGCCGCCCCATACCGCGTTCTCTGCCGCGCTCATCGCGTTCCCTTCCACCAACGACTTGAGCGCCGACGCCTATGAACTCATTTCCATCTCTCATGCCTATGCGAAGGACAACCATGAACAAGGTATTGATCAGCGCTGACCACGTCATCTGCGGGCCTGCGGACCAGGTGATCGACCATGGTGCCGTGCTCGTGGACAATGGCGTGATCAGCGCTGTAGGTACCGCGGCCGAGCTGGACACATCGGTGGATGAGAGCGTGCCGCGACGGCACTGCCCCGGAGGGACAATAATGCCCGGGCTGATCGACTGCCACGTTCACCTCGCCTTCGACGCAGGCCCCGACCCGATCCACACCGCAGCCCACACCCACCCCGACAAACTCGCCGCCGCCATGGCGGACCGCGCCAAAAAGATGTTGGCCGCCGGTGTGACGACCATACGGGACCTCGGTGACCGCGATGCCCTGACCGTGACACTGCGCACCTCCATCGAATCGGGGACGGCAACCGGCCCCCGTATCCTCGCCGCCACCACGCCACTAACATCACGCGGTGGCCACTGCGGATTCCTCGGAGGGGAGGTCACCACCGACGACGAGATTCGCGCGCAGATCACCCGCAACGTGGAAGCCGGAGCCGACCTGATCAAGGTGATGGCGTCGGGCGGGGCCCTTACTCCCAGCGGTCCACGCATGTGGGAGGCACAATTCTCCCCCGACCAACTGCGCCTGATCGTCGCTGAAGCCGCCCGCCACGGTCTGCGGGTAGCCGCCCACGCACACGGCACCGACACCATCGCCCACTGCGTGGCGGCCGGCGTCCGAACCCTCGAGCATTGTTCCTGGCGCACCGCCGACGGCATCGTCTATGACCCGGAGATCGCCCGGAGCATCGTCGAGAACGACGTGGCCGTCTGCCGTTGCGTGTCCGGGGACTGGCGTCTGTTCATGGAGCAGATGGGGCCCGAACGGTCCGACGCCTTGATCAAGGTCATTCAGAATATGCGGGAAGCCGGTGTCCAGTTCATCTCAGGAACTGACGCCGGCGTACCAGGAGCCCGGTTCGACGATTACGCAGGCATGCTTGAGTTCTTCGTCTCCCTCGGGTTCAGCCATGCCGAAGTCCTGGACATGGCCACCATCAACTCCGCCCGCGCCCTCGGACTAACCGACACCGGCATCCTCACCCCCGGCATGCGCGCCGACCTCGTCGTCCTCGACGGCAACCCTCTGACCGAGTTGCGAGCCCTCCGCCGAATCCAACACGTATTCACGGCGGGGCGCCCATTGACCTGACACCGGTTCCGTGAAGTGCCTGAAGCCAGCCCGCAGGGCTGCTGGCCGTCGGCGCCGCGTTGGGCGAACGCTGGCTCGTGGTCGGGCTCGCCGAGGATGTGACGGTACGTCTGCGCTGTGACCTCTTCCAGCACCTCCAAGGCCAGTCCGACGCCTTCTTCAGCGCGGCACGCCCCGGCGCCCTGGTCTCCCGCCTGAGCGGCGACGTCCAGGGGGTGAGGTTCCCCCGAGATGCGGGGAGGGGTGGCAGAGGGTCAGATGGATCTCACGAGAGGAGCCCAGACGATGCCTGCCCCGAGGAAATACCCGCTGGAGTTGCGTGAGCGTGCGGTCCGCATGTGCAACGCGACTTCACCGCGAATGTGCCGAACCGGCTGTGGGTCACGGACCTGACCGTGATCGCGACCGAGGAGGGCCCGCTGTGGCTGTCCGCGATCCGAGACGCGTTCTCCCGCCGGGTGGTGGCCTGGGAAACCTCCGCCCGCGCAGACGCCGACCTGGTCCTGACCACGCTGGAGTATGCCCTGGCCAGCCGCGAAGTCGCCCCCGGTGAGCTCATTCACCATGCCGACCACGGCTGTCAATACACGTCCGTGAAGCTCACAACACGCCTGGTCAGGGCCGGTATCCAGGCGTCCATGGGCTCGGTCGGCGACTCGTTCGAGGTGAGTCGGCGGCGGGAATCTCACCCGCCGCTGCTCTCAGAACCGTGCGTGAACCTCGCGACTCACACGGCTCCCATTGTTGAACCAGTAGGCAGCGCACCGTGCTTCCAGTGAGCAAACATGCCCGGGAAAACTGAGGCGATCTCAGCCAGCTTCCTCCGGGCCTTCCTTGAGGCACGACGATACCGTTTGTACTTCCTCTGGGCCCATTTCACTAGAAACGGGTTGATCTGCTGTTCCAGAAATCTGATCAACCTGGACTTGTAGAAGCGCCCATAGTAGTTGATCCATCCCGCCACGATGGGGTTGATCATCGCAGCGATCTCCCGAAAGCTCAGCTCGGTACAGCGGCCCAGTTGCCAGCGCCGGATAGTCTTCGCCATCGACTTCATGGCTGCCTTACTCACTGCTGGAAGGAAACCTGTCTTGAGTCTCCCGTCCCGCAAGCGAGCGGCCCGGGGACAGAAAGTGAACCCCAGAAGGTGAACTCCGTAACCGGGAAATCCCTTTCACGGCCTTCCTGCTGGCAGTACACGATCCTCGTTTTCTCCGGGTGAAGACGCAATCCGAACTGCAGCAACCTGCGCTCGATGACATCGCGGACAAAGTGCGCCTGCTTCAGGCTGGCGCAGTGAACCACAGCATCATCGCAGTACCGCTCGAACCTGATTGCCGGGTACTCCCGACTCAGCCACGCATCGAACGCGTAGTGCATAAACAGGTTCGACAACAACGGCGAGATGGAAGAACCTTGAGGAGTTCCTCTTTCCCGCCCGACGAGCGTGCCGTCGGGCTGCTGCACCGGGGCGACTAGCCACCGTTTTACGTACAGCAGCACCCACGGGAGATTAGTGTGCTTTTCCACTGCCGCAACGATAGGGCCGTGCGGAACGTTGTCGAAGAACCCCTGGATGTCAAGGTCGATCACCCATGGATACCTCCAGCACCGCTGCTTGCACGTCTCTGCCGCGTCCAGCGCGGACCGCCTTGGACGGTAGCCATATGAGTCCTGATGAAACATGCGCTCCACATCAGGCTCCAGCATCATGGCCGCCGCCGTCTGAGCAATCCTGTCGGCCACGGCCGGAACCCCAAGGCTCCGAGTTCCGCCGCCGGACTTGGGAATATCCACCGCTCTCACGGGTGGAGGGAAATAGCTTCCCGAGGCGAGGCGATTCCACAGCTTGTACAGGTTGTTCTTTTCATCCTGCTCAAACTCCGTCAACGACTGCCCATCCACTCCAGCTGCTCCCCTGTTGGCCTTGACCTTCAGGTACGCATCCCAGATCAGCATCTTCGGAATATCAAACGGCTTGCCCGCTGACCTTGTCTCGACCATCCGACTCCTCCCATCTCTGGTTGATCGTCGATCGACACTCAACAACACGCCCCCTTCGCTCCACCTCTATTACAGAGGTCTCGTCACTACTACGGGACGTTCCGCCCTCCCGACGCGCGACCGGTACTCAGACACTCGCGGTTCTTCACCACTTGCGTCTCTCCCTCCCGCTCTCCACGTCAACCCGTGGATTGCCGTTTCGCGTCTAGGAGTTCTCCTGTTCCGTTGTGAAGCCCGGACTGAGCTCGCGCCACCTTCATGCCGGACACCGCCAGACCAATAGACAGGCACCCGTCTGGCTTATCCCAGGACAGCATTGAGACCCTGGTTTCGATGTCGTCTAAGCTTTACGACACGTCATCAGCGGTTCACTCACGTTCGCCTTCTCAGCCCACACCTGCCGCATCCAGTGCGGCTTTTCCATGACGCTCACCACCACGGCTCATTCACCGCAGCAGCTCATGGTGGTTTGACACCTGCACCTGCATGCCGATGTCGAAGGACCTACCCTCATCTCCACAACAGCACGGTGATTGTTCGTTCCCGTCTTCTACACCTGGACCTCACAATCACCTTCAGGACACACCAACGCCCTGGCGGAGAACCTGTGGATGATCATCAAAATCGAGTGCATCCGCGGCCGCGTCTTCGCCACCAGAGCCGAAGCGAACCTCACGCTCTTCGAGTACATCGACGGCTTCTACAACCCCCGCCGCATCCAGAAACGGCTCGGCTACCTCAGCCCGATCGAGTACGAGGAGAAGCATTACGCCAGCCAGGCAACGGCCGAACAAGTGAACCTGAAACCACGTCAACCCGCCCTGACCAGCTAGTCAGCCACCCCCATACAGCGGGGGAACCTCACCGAAGAACTCACCCGCAAACCGGGATCACCCACGTCACGCACTCGGGCCGTCGCCGAGGACGCCGTCCTCTCCGCGGGCGGCATTGTCCTGCGGCCCCATCTGATCTACGGGGAGGGGGACGCCTGGGTGGGCCCGGGCCTGGCCCGGATCCTGGGCGGCCTGGCCTGCCCGGCACGGTGGCGGGCTGGCCCTCCCTCATGTCGGTGATCGCCGTGCAGGATTTGGCCGGACTGATGGTGGCCACCGCGCTCGCACCTGTCTCCGCCCTGACCGCGTCCATATATCACGCCGCCCACCCGACGCCCGCCACCGCGAACGCCATACTGCGGGCCGTCGCCGATTGCACCGAGACCCCCTGGCCGCAAAGGGAGCTCACCGTCGAACAGGCCCGGGCGATCCTCGCGGAGTACGGCCGGTCGCGGGCCGTACTCGACATGCTGACGACCGACCACTTTTTCGACAGCGGCCCGCTCTGGTCCGACCTCAGCCGTGATCCCGGCGACGGTTTCGACATCACGTTCCGGCGCGCGGCGCACTGGTACCGAAAGACCCTGCGAGCGGCCTGAACCAGCCGGTCGCGCTCGCGATGTTCCCAGTTTCTCCAGGTCCGGCGGTCCGCCCGCCGGACCTGGCAGCCGCCCCCGTGGAAGGGAGGCGCGGCACGGTTGACTGCAGTTTCACGCGCCGGCGGTGGCGGTACCGCGCTTGCTGAGCGTCCCCATGACATCCGCGCCGTGGTAGTACGTACGTCCCTGCCGACTGTGGCGGCGCCAGTTGGCCTCGCTCGCGTGGCGGTACACGCTACCGGTGGAGATGCCCCAGAGGCGGGCGATGTCGGCCGCGGTCACCCACCGTACAGGTTTCGCCTCCACCGCAGCGGGCTGTCGGGGGGCTGTGCCTGCGGCGGATGCCGCGCCTTCGAGCCGACGGCTGAGCTGGAGCCACTCGTGGCCCAGCCATCGGTGCGCCGAGTCGTGGTCGCAGCGGATCACCGCGGGCAGCTTCAG
Source organism: Streptomyces asiaticus (assembly GCF_018138715.1). Lineage (NCBI taxonomy): Bacteria > Bacillati > Actinomycetota > Actinomycetes > Kitasatosporales > Streptomycetaceae > Streptomyces > Streptomyces asiaticus. The sequence goes on along the minus strand of NZ_JAGSHX010000002.1, from coordinate 75,909 downwards.
CTGTCCCGGCCTCACGACCGCGGTCAGCGATCCCGGACAGCCGAACTCCACGCACTCGCCGATCGGCAGCTGGTGGCGCACGTCGGGATCCACCACTCGACGGGCGCGGCGGGCCAGCCGGGCCATCTCGCCGGAGAACTCGCCCGCGGCCTCGTGCGCGGTGAGCCAGTCGAGGTGCCGGCCGAGGAAAACCCGCAGTGGCAGCACCGCCCGCCGGGGCGCGGGCACATCGCGCTCCTTGACGACGACGCCCGCCCAGGAGCCGAGAACCCCCATGATCGCGGCCCGTGCCTCGGCCGCCTGGACGTTGAAAGGCATGCTGCGCGGAGGGCCACCGGACGTCTTGGGGCGGGTCCTGTCCCGGGAGCCGCCGTCGAGCTGTCGACCGCAGGCCTCGTACAGCTCAGGCAGTCGGCGCAATTCCGTGGAGAGCTGTTCCAGGCAGGTCGGGCACAGCCGGTGGTTCACAGCAGCGGGTCGTGCGGCCTGCCCGGCTGACTGGCGGCTGGCGCAGTCCGCACCCACGCACGTCTCGACGGCGACGGCCGTGCGGCTTCCTTTGGATGTCGGTGAACTCATCTCTTGACCCCCACTCGTGATTTCTTCAAAGGTGAGAAAACAAGTCAGATCAGCGTGCCGCGGCGGGTCACCGACGGCTGGGACTCTCAGTCCGCGGAGCGTGAGTGGACGACCCGGAAGGTGTTGTACTCCCAGGACCTGGTCAGCTTCCGGGCCCGGTCGCGGGACTCGCGTACGTTCAGCGGCCACTCGTGCTCCGGCACGTCGTGGAAGGCCCAGTAGGCCTGCTCGCTCTCCCACTGCGCGTAATTGATCACGAACGTGCCGTCCAGGCCAAGCAGCACACTGTGCGATCGGTAGCCGGGCAGCAGATGGACCCACTCGTCCCGGGGCCAGGTCAGCTCAGCGACCAGCGCGTCCTGATCCTCCGGTGCCACCCACTGGATCGCGACGGACGTCCAGTCGTCGCGGGTGGGTGTGATGTCCACGCCTCCGCCGACGGCCGGAGCGTGCTGCACGGACACCAGCTCGGCGACCAGCAGCCGGTTTCCCGTGGCCAGGCCACCCAGCCGGAGCAGCTCGTCCTGGTGGGCCGGGCCGTCGCAGTGGGCGCGCAGGTCCGCGACGGTGCGCCGCTGCGTGAAGCAGGCGACGCCGGCCCGGGTTTGTGCCGCGTGCAGCGAGGAGGACACCCAGCCCGGGTGGCCGACCTCGTCGACGCTCTTGCGAACGAGGCCGAGCAGTTTTTGCTGACCGTCCCAGTCCTGCTCGTCCAAGGTCAACCAGTCGATGGCTGTGATATGACCGTTGCCGGGATTGAGAAGTACCACAGCGTTCCCCTCCTGATACATGTCCGTACGGGGCACGGGTCAGGCCCCGCAGGCAGGAAGGCCACCGTGGAAGGCGACCATCTCGGAAAACAGCTCCTCGATGTCCATCCAGTGACCGGGCTCGGCTCCGCCGGCCTCGGCATAAGCCCGGTGCAGGTTGGGCACCAGCCGTTCGCTGTCGAGCAGGCCGGCGTAGGGGCCGGCGCCGGCCTCCCGTGCCACCTCCAGCGGAGTCAGCCCAGCGGCGGTGCCGTCGGCTGCCAGGCGCTGGACGTATCGAAGGTAGCCGGCGGTCTCGTCGAGCAACTCCGCACCGCCGACCGGCCCGTGTCCCGAGACGACGGACTCGGGGTTCAGGGACCGCAGGTGTCCGATCACATCGAGAGAGCCGGAGATCGATCCGGTGAGGCAGAAGGGGGTGGCACCCGACATCACCACGTCGCCGGTGAACAGCACCCGCTGGCGCGGCAGCCACACCACCGTGTCGTTGCGGGTGTGGGCGGTGCCCAAGTGCATCAATTCCGCCTGGGTGTCGCCCAGGTGCAGGGTGAGCACGCCCCGGTAGGTCAGCGACGGCAGCTCCACGCTGACGTCGCCCCAGCACACCTCCGGCCACAGGCCGGTCAAATGCAGCTGTGCGAGGTCCATCTCGGCACGGGTGCCCTCGTGCGAGACGATCACCGCCTCGTCGGCGAAGAACCGGTTCCCGAAGGTGTGGTCGCCGTGCGGGTGGGTGTTGACCACGAACCGCGGGGCGCGCGTGGTGATCGCTGCCACCGCCTCCCGCAGGGCCCTGGTCCGTGCCTCGGTGGCAGCGGTATCGATCAGTGCCGACCGCCCGCCCGAGGTGATCAGGCCCGCATTGTTCAGGCACCAGCCGCCATCGGGCTGGATGTAGGCGTACACGTCCTCGGCGACCTCACGCAGATGCGGTTCGGCCATGACGGGGGAACGAAGGGTCACTTCTCTTCTCCTGGTTGGTGTCGGTCATGCTGAGGACGCCAGAGCGGGACTGCCCCCGGGCCGGGTGAAGAGGCGGTTGTAGTACACCAGCGGCTCGGCGCCGCCCACCGAGACCGCCTCCACGCGGCCGATCAGGATGCTGTGGTCGCCGCCGTCCAAGACCTCGTGCAGACGGCAAGCGAGCCGCGCGGTTGCATCCGACAGCCCGGGAAGCCCCGACTCACAGGGCTCCATGGGGCTGTTGGTGAACTTGTCCGCGCCCGATCGGGCGAACACGGCGGCGATGTCGGCCTGGCCCGAGGCCAGTACGTTCACCATGAACCGGTCGGCGGCGACGAAGGCGTCGTGGCAGGAGGCCGACTTGGCCGGACACACCAGCACCAGCGTCGGGTCGAGCGAGAGCGAACTGAACGAACTGGCGGTGAAGCCCCAGCGACGCCCGCTCGGGTCCACCGTGGTCACGACGGTGACCGGAGTGGGCACATGGGCCATGGTGCGGGCGAAGTCCGCGGGATCGACGGTGAGCAACGGTCCTCCTGGCTCTGGAAGTCTGGTCCAGCCGGCGGTCCGTGCGCCGGGGCGGCGGCGGGCTGCCGCGGCCCCGGCACGTGGCACGGCCGGGAGGCGAGGGACGGGAGCGGCGGCTTGGCCCGATGGCTCAGCCGACGGTGCGCACAACCATGGCCGAGTTGAAACCGCCCCGGCCCCGGGCCAGCACCAGGGCCGCGCGCACCCCGTCGGCCGGCCGACGGGCCTCGGTGACCAGGTCGATCGGGCAGTCCCCGGCCGGCGCGGTCACATGCGCAGTCGGCGGGATCACCTGGTCGCGCAGCGTCAGCAGGGCCGCTGCCAGATCCAGGGCGGCGCCCCCCGCCGCGAGCCGCCCCGTCATGGTCTTCGGCGCCGTCACCGGAACCCCGTACTCCCCGAAGATCCCGGCGACGGCCCCGGCCTCCGCCCGGTCGGCGTCCCTGCGCCCGGCCGCGTCGGCGAAGACCACGTCCACATCGGCCGGGGTCAGACCGGCCTCATCCAGCGCCTGTTCCGCGGCGGCCCGCAGCCGCGGCGCACCATCCGAACCCCGGGCCGGGTCGAAGGTGGCGGCGTAACCCGCGACGGTGCCGTACGTCCGGGCACCGCGGGCCTCGGCGGCATCGGCGGCCTCCAGTACCAGCAGCGCACCGCCCTCACCGGCCACATGACCGGAGGCGGCCTCGGAGAACGGCAGGTACGCCCGAGCCGGATCGGCGACCTCGGTCAGCTCGCCGCCCGCCAGGTGCGCCACCCAGCCCCACGGACACAACGACGAGTCCACCCCGCCGGTGACCAGCAGCCGTACGCCCTTGCGTATCTGCCGACGGGCCTGTGCCACCGCGTCCAGGCCGCCGGCCTGCTCGGTGACCAGCACCCCGCTGGGGCCGCGCAGCCCGTTCCTGATGGAGATCTGGCCGGTGTTGACGGCGTAGAACCAGGCGAAGGACTGGTACGCGCTGACGTACTGCCCGCCCTTGCTCCACAACGCCTCCAGCTCGCGCTGGCCGAACTCGAAGCCGCCCGCGGAGGCGGCGGTGACCACGCCTGCCGTGTAGTCGGGCAGCGCGGCGAGGTCGACGCCCGCGTCGGCGAGCGCCTCGTCGGCCGCGGTCAGCGCCAGCCGGGTCATGTGATCGGTCTGCGGCAGCAGGCGGCTCGGAACGTGTCGCTCCGGAGCGAAGTCGCGGATCTCGCCAGCCAGTTTCGCCGGGTACTGCCCGGCGTCGAAGCGGGTGACCGGGCCGATACCGCTCTCTCCGCGCAGCACGGCCGCCCACCACGCTTCGGTGCCCAGGCCGTTCGGTGCGGTGACTCCGATGCCGGTGACGACGGACGCGGCCGGCGGTACGGAGAGGGCGCCGCCGCTACGGGCGGCCGGTTCGGTGGCGTGGGCGGTCATGCGGCATCTCCCAGGCGCGGGCGGGTCAGGACCATCGCGCTCTGGAAACCGCCGAAGCCGCTGCCGACGCTCAGGACGGTGTCGGTACGCCGGCTGCGGGCGACCAGCGGGGTGTAGTCCAGGTCGCAGGAGGGGTCGGGGGTGTGGAGATTCGCGGTGGGCGGCACCGTGTTGTGCTCGATTGCCAGGGCGCTGGCGGCCACCTCCAGGGAGCCGATCGCGCCCAGCGAGTGCCCGATCATCGACTTGATGGAGCTGACGGGGACGTTGTACGCGTGGTCGCCCAGGCTGCGTTTGAACGCGGCGGTCTCGTGCCGGTCGTTCTGCTTGGTGCCGGAACCATGCGCGTTGACGTAGTCGACGGCGGTGCCGTCGAGCCGGGCCTCGTCGAGGGCTGTCCGGATCGCCTCGGCCATTTCGGCACCGTCCGGGCGCAGGCCGGTCATGTGGTAGGCGTTGCAGCGGCTGGCGAAGCCGGCGATCTCGGCGTACACGTGGGCGCCGCGCCGGCGGGCGCTCCCCAGCTCTTCCAGAACCAGTACGGCCGAACCCTCGCCGAGCACGAAGCCGTTGCGGGAGGCGTCGAAGGGCCGGGAGGCGCTCTCCGGCTCGTCGTTGCGCGGCGAGGTCGCCTTGATGGCGTCGAAGCAGGCCACGGTGATCGGGGAGATGGGCGCCTCGGTGGCACCGGCGATCATCACGTCGGCACTGCCCTCGCGGATCAGCTCGACGGCGTGCCCGATGGAGTCCAGGCCCGAGGTGCAGCCGGTGGAGACCATGGCCACCGGCCCCTGGGCATGGGTGCGCCAGGCCACTTCGGCCGCCATCGAACTGGGCACGAAGTAGTCGAACAGATGCGGGACGGCCAGGCTATGGTCCACCTGCCAGGTGCTGCCGCCCCGGCTGACCACGTTGTACTCGCTGTCCAGGCCCATCGTGCACCCGACCGCGCTGCCGAGGGTGACACCGGTGCGGGTGGGGACCAGGTTCTGGGTGTCCAGGCCGCTGTCACGTACCGCCTCCTCGGCACTGACCAGGGCGAACTGGGCGGCGCGGTCGAGACGCTCGGCGTCCTCGGCGGTGAAGCCGTGGAGCAGCGGGTCGAAGTCGGCCTCCGCGGCGATCCGGGAGCGGAACGGGGACGCGTCGAAGAGGCTGATGGCCCGGGTCGCGGTCCTGCCCGAGGTGAGCAGGGACCAGAATTCCTTGGTACCCAAGCCCCCCGGTGCGACCACGCCTATTCCGGTGATGACGACGCGACGGCTCATTGGATGTCCTTCACGAGTGGGTCCTCCTGTGCGCGGCACGCCCGTGGGGCCGCTCGCGCTTCGTAGCTGCCATGGCCGGTGCGTGAAGCTTTGGAACCTTCGCTCGACCTCAGATCGAGGCCTGCTGGTGGCGGCCATCGGCGCCGCTCGAGGATCAGTAGCGGTGGGGACCCGGCGCGTACAGGGCACACGGCCGGGCGGGATCGGGCCTCGAGGATTGTTCGAGCCGGTGACGAATCCGTTCCCGGACCATCCCCGCCATGAAGATTCTCTTTGTGGCGGGCGGTACGTCGGGTGTCATCTTCTCGCTGGTGCCTCTGGCACAGGCGGCCAGGAACGCCGGGCACGAAGTCGTAATGACGGCCCCCGAGGACTGCATGCGCACCATCAACGGCGCTGGGATCCCCGGCTTCCCGGTCACCGCCAGGACGATGAAGGACTTCCTCCACGACCGGCGGGGCGTCCTGCAGACGATCCCCGAGGACCTCCACGAGCGCTATCTTTTCAACGGGCGCTGTTTCGGGAGGTATGCGGCGGCCTGCGTGGACGGCCTGACCGCGCTGATCGACAGCTGGCGGCCGGACGTGGTGGTGGGCGGGGTGCTTGCGTTTGCCGGCCCGCTGGCCGCCGCGTACGCGGGAGTTCCGTACGTCAAGCACGCCGTGGACATGGGAGAGCCGCGCACGATCGATCTCGCGGCGGCGGCGGAACTGGGGCCGGAGCTGGAGTCTCTCGGCCTCTACGAGATGCCCACCGCCGACTTGTTCATCGACACCTGCCCGCCGTCGCTCCGCCCGGACGACGCCCCGCCGGCACAGATGATGCGCTACGTCCCTTACACGGGGCAGAAGCCGCTGGAACCGTGGATGTTCGCCAAGGGGGACCGGCCCCGGGTGCTGGTGAGCGCGGGCAGCCGGGTGACCAAGGACTCCGACTTCGAAATCCTCTCCGGGCTGGTGGAGAAGGTGGCCGCACTGGACGTGGAACTGCTGGTCGCGGCCCCGGAGGCGGTCGCGGCCGAGCTGGGCCCGCTGCCGGACAACGCGCGTGCCGGGTGGATCCCGCTGGACGCGGTGGCCAGGACCTGTGATCTGACGATCAGCCATGCGGGTGGCAATACGGTGCTGGGCAGCATGGCTGCCGGTGTGCCGCAGGTGCTGATCCCGTATCTGCCGTACGTGGTGGGCTACACCGAGCGGCTGAGCGCCTACGGTGCCGCGAAGATGGTCGACCCCGCTCAGGATTCGCCGGAGAACATCGCAGAGGCCTGCCGCGAGGTGCTGGAGGACGACTCGTACCGGGAACGGGCGCGGGCGGTGTCCGCGGAGATGGCCCTGCTTCCGCTGCCGGCGCAGGTGGTGGACATGGTGGAGAGCCTGGTGGCGCGGGCGGCCTGATCCCGCCCCGGCGACCCGGGCGGCCCCGGCTCCGGCGGGGTCCCCTCACGGACCCGGCCGGAGCCGGGGCGCGTTCAGACGCCGAGCCCGAGGCGGCGCACTGCCTCGGTGAACGTCTGCGCCGTCTCCGGCAGGCCACTCACGATGTCCCGGTACCCGGCCCGCGCCGCGGCGAGCCGGTCGCGCTCGGCCCCGTCGTACAGGATCCGTTCCAGGCCGTCGACCAGGCTGTGCTCGTCGAGGAGCTCCGCGCGACGCAGCGTGTCGGTGAACGGGTTGGCCCGAAGCAGCGGACGCAGCACCTCGTTCCAGCGCAGCGGCCACATGTGGAAGTCGGGCAGCGGGCCGGGGTAGTCGGCCAGCCAGCCCCGCACCCGGTCGGTCAGGCCGCCCGGGAGGGCGGCTCCGAGGCGTTCGATGTCCGCCGCGCTGTTCACCGCGTGGTCGTTGACGCCGAGCAGACCCGGTACGTCGGCCGCGACCGCGCGCTCCAGGGCGTAACTGGGCAGATGGAAGGAGAACACCGCATCGGAGGAACCGAGCAGCCGGTGGTACTCCCCGGCGGTGTACTCGGGCCGGTGGTGGACCCGCTCCTCCGGCAGACCCGCGGCGAAGCCGTCGAAGAGCGGGCCGGTCAGGAGGAAGTGGGTGTCCTGCGGCAGGCGGGCGAGATGGTGGGCGAGCAGGCGGGGCAGCCGGCCGGCGAGCTCGCGGGTGGGCGGCGCCGCATGGAACTGCATCAGCTGCTGCCAGGGCAGAGTGGGCACCATCAGCAGCCGGGCCCCGTCGGGCAGTCCGAGGGCGCGCCGGGTCTCCCGGCGGACGTTCCCGGTCAGCGGCCCGATGGTGCGGTTGGCGCGGTACGGAAGGCCGCGGCCGGAGCCGGTGACCTGCGGGCGGTTCATCGGCACCGGCAGGAGCTGCACCGGCATCCGCAGCAGGTTGTCGTCGACCTCCATGGTGGTGCCGAGAATCTCGACCCGACGGCTGGTGTTCTCCAGGTCGTACAGGTCCAGGGGGATGACGGGCAGCCCGAGGTCCTCGACGAACCACGGGTCGGTCCGGTAGCCGATCTTGAAGGTCATCCAATGGGCGAGGTAGTCGACGAGGACGATGGCGTCGGCCCGGGACTCCTTCACCACTCGTCGCACGACCTCGCGTACGTCCTCGCCGAGGTCCGGCTCCACCGCGGTGTACGGGATCCGCGCGGTCCGCAGCTGGTCCTCGTTGTAGGGGTTGACGACGAAGTGGCTCGTGATGCCGGCGCCGGCGAGCTGTTCCGCCAGGTCGAGGCCGATGGTGACCTCGTGCAGGGTCTTGGCCAGGGCGGCCAGGAACACAAGACGCATCAGTTACTCCTCACCGCGGGCCGCGACGGCCTTGCGCAGGGTTGTGGCGACCGTGCGGACGTCGTCGTCGGACAGGCCCGGGTGCAGGGGCAGGCACAGGGTGCGCCCGGCCGCGTGGTCGGAGGAAGGCAGCGCCTGGTCCCCGGAGCGGTAGGCGGTGACCTTGTGCAGCGGGGCGTAGCGAAAGGTGGTGTAGATGTCCGCGGCCAGCAGTTCGCTCGCGATTTCGTTGCGGATCTGCTTCTCGAACTGCACCCAGTAGAAGTAGTACGTCGACTCGTGGCCGACGGGCAGTGGCGGCGGCGTCAGGATCCCTGCGGCGCCGGCCAGCTCGCGGTCGTACAGCTCGACGATCTCGCGGCGTCGAGCGATGAACTCCGGCAGCCGGCGCAGCTGGACCCGGCCGATCGCGGCAGTCATGTCATTGCCGATGACCCGACGGCCGATCTCCGGGACCTCCAGTTCCCACCAGCGGTGGGAGACCTTGGAGTGGCCGATGCCGCTGGGCTGGACGAGGCCGTGGTAGGCGAGTCTGCGGGCCCGGGTGACGAGTTCTCGGTCACGTGCGTAGAGCATCCCGCCATCGCCGGTGACCAGCACCTTCATCGCGTCGAAGCTCCACATGGCGAGGTCGCCGAAACTGCCGACGGCTTTGCCGTCCACCCGGGATCCGGGCGAGCAGGCCGCGTCCTCCACCAGCGGGATGTCACGGTCGCGGCAGAGTTCGGCGATGGCCTCGATGTCGCCTGGGTAGCCGCCGTAGTGCAGTACGACGACGGCCTTGGTGCGGTCGGTGAGCGCGGCCTCGATGTGCGCGGCGTCGGGGTTGAGTGTGCGGGGGTCCACATCGCAGAAGACCGGGCGGGCGCGCACGGACAGAACGGCGTTGGCGGCGGCCAGGAAGCTGAGCGAGGGGAGGACGACCTCGTCGTCCTCCTCGAGACCGAGACACTCCAGGGCCAGGAAGAGCCCGGCGGTACCGGAGTTGAGGAAGATCATGTGCTCGGGGTCCACCCCGACGTGAGCGGCGAACTCGGCCTCGAACGCCTTGGTACGGGGTCCGTGGCCGAGCCACTTGTCGGCGAACACCTGGGAAACGGCGGCGAGTTCCTCGTCGCCGGTCTGCGGCTGGAAGAGATGAATCACGGTGGTCCCCTCTGATGCGGACGGATGTGCGCATGGTCAGGAGGGTGGCTTGACGCGGATTCGAGAGCTGATGGAACGCCGCGGCCCTGGCGGCGTGGGTTCCGCTGGCGGGTTCCGGGTGCACCGCCGGGCTTGGAGACGACCTCTAGCGGCCTTCGAGAGCCTCTCAGCAGCGTGAGGGGTGACGGATTGTCGCTTGAATGAGGTGCCGACATGACCACGTACGAATCCAAGACGGCCGACGAGGTCGGCGAGTACTTCGACGACCGCAGCTGGCTGTTCGGGCTGAGCGGCTTCAACCTGCACATCGGCTACTTCGACGACGAGAAGCCGGGCACCGACCCGAAGGAGCGCCACACCGAGGTGATGATCGAGGCGGCCGAGCTCGGCGAGGCCTCCCGCCTCCTCGATGTGGGCTGCGGCTTCGGCCGCCCGGCCATCGCGGCCGCCAAGGCCACCGGGGCGCGCGTCGTGGGCATCAATGTCAGCGCCGAGCAGGTCCGCCAGGGCCAGAAGCTCGCCGAGGAGGCCGGTGTCACCGGCCAGGTCACCTTCGAGCAGGGCGACGGCATGGCGCTTCCCTACCCGGATGGTTCATTCGACGCGGTTTGGGCCTCCGAGGCACTCATGTACATGTCCGACCGGCCGAAGGCGCTCCACGAGATCGAGCGGGTCCTCGTCCCCGGTGGCCGATTCGTGTTGTCGGACTATGCCGAACGCGAGGACCTCTCGGACAAAGAGCGTGCCGCGCTGAAGGAGGGCTTCACCGTCGATGCTCTGCCGACCATCCAGGGGTACCGCGGACTCCTGCTGGACGCCGGGCTGGAGATCACTCGGTTCGAGGACGCCACCGCCCACCTGCACCGCTCGGCCGCGCGCATCCCCGAGGTGCTGGACGAGAAGTACGCCTACATCGCCGAGCGCGGCGGCAAGGAGTTCGCCGACGAGTTCAAAGCCATGCTCTCCAAGGTCGGGGTGCTGGAGGGCGAGGTCCTCGGCTACGTCATCGCGGTCGGCCGCAAGATGGGGGAGCCGCGGGCGTGAGCACTGACGTCACCGCCGGACGCGTGCCCGCGGCGAGCCGTCCGTCCCGGCTGCCCACGCTGACCGGGATGCGGTTCGTGGCCTCGCTCATGGTGTTCGTCTGCCACGCGTTCACCTACGGCATCTTCACCGACAAGGAGCTCGAGGGGAATCTGATCACCTACGTGGCCAAGCTGGGCTTCGTCGGGGTCGGATTCTTCTTCATCCTCAGCGGCTTCGTGCTGACCTGGTCGGCCCGTGACTCCGGCCGGCCGCTGACCTTCTGGCGCCGCCGGGTCGCGAAGATCTTCCCCAACCACCTGGTGACCTGGGCGCTCGGGCTGCTGTTCATGGTGTGGCTCGGTGGCTACGCGGCCACGGTGAACAACACCGTGCCGTCCCTCTTCCTGATCCAGGCCTGGTTCCCGGCCGAGGACGTCTTCTTCGGCACCAACGGGCCCAGCTGGTCCCTTGCCGCGGAGCTGCTGTTCTACGTGTCCTTCCCCTGGCTGGCGCGCTGGATCCAGGCCATCCCGGCACGTCGGCTGTGGCTGTGCGCGGGTCTGCTGTTCACCGGCACGGTCCTGGTGGCGCTGGCCTCCCAGCTGCTGCCCACCGACCCGGACATGCCGTATTACCCCATCTCCTGGTACCAGTACTGGTTCGTCTACTGCCTGCCGGCCACGCGGATGCTGGAGTTCGCCCTCGGCATCGTGATGGCCCGGATCATCATGACCGGCCGCTGGATCCCGCTGGGACTGGGTCCGGCCCTGCTCACGCTGATCCCGGGCTACGCGCTGACCGTCTGGCTGCCCGACGCGTATGGCATCGTCGCACCCACGGTCCTCCCACTGGCGCTGATCGTGGCGGCTGGAGCCGTCGCGGACACCGAGAACCGCCCCTCGCCCCTCCGCAACCGCGTCGCGGTCTTCTTCGGTGAAATCTCCTTCGCCTTCTACCTGGTTCACATCCTGGTCATGTGGTACGGGCCGATGGGCCGGGTGCCCGGCCGGACCTGGGACACCCTTCCCGCCCTGGGAATGATCATCCTGGACTTCGCCCTCACGGTACTCGCGGCCTGGATCCTCTACCGGCTGGTCGAGGTGCCGGCCGTACGGCGTTTCGCCAACGCCCGCAGGAAAACCGGACCTCCACCACCCGCCGCCCCGGCGGTGCGGGACCAGGCCTCGACCCCGGCGGGGCGGTGACGCGATGGACCTGGGTCTGAACAACCGCACCGTCCTGGTCACCGGCGCGTCCGGCGGCATGGGACGGGAAATCGCGGCCGCCTTCGGCGCGGAAAGCGCCGACGTGGTGGTCGGCTACCGCTCGCGGCCCGAGGACGCGGCCGCGACCGCCGAACGGGTCGAGAAGGCCGGCGGCCGTGCTTTGGCCGTTCCGTACGACCTGAGCGACCCGGTCTGCGCGCGGGCCCTGGTGGATGCCGCGCTCGACTGGACCGGCCGGGTCGATGTCCTGGTCAACAACGCGTTCCGCCCCTTCGGCTTCCGCCCGCCCGGGGACCGGTTCGAGGAGATCGGCGACAGCTGGCAGGACAAGATGCGGGACAACATCGAGGGAGCGATCGAGCTGACCCGCCTGGTCGCCCCGCCGATGCGCGAACGCGGCTGGGGCCGGATCGTGCACCTGTCGTCGAGCCTGGTCACCGAGGGGGTGCTGGAGACCGACGCGGGGCGGATCGGCTCCGAGTACTACGCGGCGGCCAAGGCGGCGCTGCACGGCTTCTCGCGCAGTTCGGCCTTCAGCCTGGGCCGGGACGGGGATATCCTCTCCAATGTCGTGATCCCCGGCCTGACCCGGACCTTCCGCAACGAGGAGCGGATGGCGAACAGTTTCGGCGTCGCCGGGCGTTACGCCGACCGGGCCCCGCTCGGCCGGCTGCTGGACGCGGCCGAGGTGGCCCGGGTGGTGGTGTTCCTGGCCTCGGCGGCGAACACCGCCGTCACCGGACAGAGCATCCCGGTCACCGCCGGCGCCTGACACCGCGGCAGCACAGAGGGCGGCCCCGAGCGCCGGGGCCGCCCTCTGCTCCGCTCCCGGTACCGGTGTCACCAGGACAGGCCGCCGTTGACCTCCAGTACATGCCCGTTGACGTACGAGCCGGCGGCGGAGGCGAGGAAGACCGCGGCGTCCGCCACTTCCTCACCCAGGCCCATCCGGCACAGCGAGATCTTGGGCGCGTACTGACCCCACACGGCCTCGTTCTTCTTCAGCAGCTTGCCCATGCCTTCGTCGATGAAGCCAGGGGAAAGGCAGTTGACGGTGATGCCCAGGGGCGCCAGCTCCAGGGCCACCACCCGCGTGAACATCTCCACCGCTGCCTTGGTCGAGCAGTACGAGGCCGCGCCGCGGGTGGGCCGACTGCCCAGGGCCGAGGAGAGCGTGATGATCCGGCCGTGCTCGCTCTTCTCCAGGTACGGCACGGACTCCTTGACGCAGTGGAAGACACCGTTCACGTTCGTGTCCAACACCTGCGACCAATTCTCGAACGACAGTCCCGCGACCGGTCCTGGCCTGCTCAGCCCTGCGTTGGCCACCACGATGTCCACCCCGCCGAACCGGTCCGCCGCTACGCTCAGCAGTGATTTCACCGATTCCGGGTCCCGGACGTCCGCCTGCTCGAAGACGGCTCGGTCACCGAGGTGGCCGAGGCCTTCGGCAGCGCCCTCGGTGCCCCGGGCGGCGGCCACCACCCGGACACCCTCGGCGACGAACGCTTCGGTGATCTTCAGTCCCAGCCCCCTGGTCCCTCCGGTGACCACGGCGACCTTGTCCTTGAGGTCCTTGGTATTCACCATTCAACCCAGCTCCACGCTCGGACGGCTTTTGCCGGGAATCTGCTGCGTCGGCGTCTCGTGCCGCTCGAGAGCTGTTGGAAAGCGATTTTTGAGCCAGTCTCCAGCGGGCGGACCTAGCTTCCGTCGGGCTGCCGGTATGCAGCCCGACCCGAGGAGAAACCTTGATCCGCAAGACCACCGCAACACGCCGGTTCGTCGTCGCAGCAGCCCTGGCCACGGCCGGTGTCATGGCCGCATCCGGTAGTGCCGTCGCCGCGCCCGCCACCGTGCCGTTCCTCTGCCGCGTACCGGAGAACGGCGTGTGGAGCGAGTACGGCAGCAACCGTCTGTTCGACGTCACGGCCCCGGCAACCGTGTCGGCCCACCAGAAGTTCACGGTGAAGTACGCCCAGGGCGCCTCCACCCTCAACCCCGCGTACCAGAAAGAGGTCAGAGACATAGCCGTCAAGATCAACCAGCCGGCCGGTGCGCGCCTGGTCAGCCTGAAACTGACCGGTGGCAGCAACCTCGGCGACTCGGTCCAGTCCGTCGTCTCCGCCGGCAACCAACTCACGCTCCGGGCCAGCGGCCCGTTCTACGGCGGCAGCACCTTCGAGCTGCCGGTCATCGAGGCCGTCTACATCGCCCCTGCCGCCGGCACCCTGGTCACCTCGGTCGGCGGCACGAGCTTCGACGACACAGGCCTGTCCATGAAGCGCCTGGACACCACCATCAACGACTTCACCCCGGTGCAGTGCTACCCGAATCCGGCGACCCCGGTACAGCTGTCCAACACCACCGTGCAGTGACCACAGGTCGGTGACCGCCGCCCACCCCCACGACGCCGGTTGGAGAGAGCCTTCTCTCCAACCGGCGTCGAGCCGTTCTCGACCGGTCTTCGGCCGGCCCTGGGCAGCGTGAGGAACTCGCGTTCGGCATGTGACCCGTGTGCGGGAGTGATGGCGGAATCCCTGTTTCCAGCCACTTTTCCGGCCATCACTTGACCTCAACCGAAGTTTAAGTTTTACGTTCGTCACGCAGCCCTCAAAGGGGTCTGCGGACCGCAAAACCGTTGCTACAAAGGGGTGTTGAACATGAAAGCTGCCGCGTTCCACGCATTCGGGGGTCCCGAGGTTCTGGAGCTGATGGAGGTCCCGATTCCCGAGGCGGGGCCGGGTGAGGTGCGGGTGCGTGTGAAGGCGGCCGGCTCCCAGCCCACCGACTGCGCGGTGCGAGCGGGCTGGAACCCGCCGGGCTTCACCATCGCCTTTCCGCACATCACCGGTGGCGACTTCGCCGGCGTGGTGGACTCGGTGGGCGAGGGCGTCACCGGCTTAGCCCCCGGTGACGAGGTGCTGGGCTACCGCACGCAGCTCACCTACGCCGAGTACGTGGTCGCCCCCGCGGACCAGATCGTGGCCAAGCCCGCCGACCTGTCCTGGGAGGTCGCCGGCAGCCTCTCCGCCTCCGGGCAGACCGCGCACACCGCGGTCGAGATCCTCGGCGTCTCCGCGGGCGAGACCGTGCTCATCAACGGCGCCGCGGGTGGTGTCGGCACCATCGCGGTGCAGCTCGCCGTCCTGCGCGGCGCCAAGGCGATCGCCACCGCCCGCGAGGACAACCACGCCTACCTGCGCGAGCTGGGTGCGGTCCCGGTCACCTACGGCGAAGGCCTGATCGACCGGGTGCGCGAGGCCGCTCCCGAGGGCGTCGACGCGGCCCTGGACACCGCGAGCGCCGATGGCCTGCGGGTGGCGGCCGAACTGGTCAAGGACAAGGACCGGGTCGGCACGATCTTCGCCTACGAGGTCTACGAGGAGCTGGGCGTCCGGTGGATCGGCAGCCAGCGCTCCGCTCAGCGGTTGGGTGAGCTGGCCGCGCTGGTCGCCGACGGCAAGCTCAAGGTCCACGTGCGCAAGACCTTCCCGCTGGCCCGGGCCGCGGACGCGCACCGTGAGCTGGAGACGGGTCACGGCCGCGGAAAGATCGTTCTGCTGGCCGACTGAGCCGTCGTGACGGGCTGAGCGAGCCCGGGGAGCGTGCCGTACCGCCGCACCTCCCCGGGCCCCCGTCCGCCCCCGCCTCGCCCTGTCCGTTCTTCACCGAAAGAGGAACCCCACATGTCCCAGCCGCCGCTCAAGATCGGCGTCCTCATCGGCAGCGTGCGCACCGGCCGGTTCGCCGACAAGATCTCGCAGTGGTTCATCTCCGAGATCGGCATGCGTGAGAACATGGAGATCCACGTCATCGACCTGTCCGAACCCGCCCTCGCGGACGAGCTCAAGCTCACCCTCGACCCGTCTGGCGCCCGGGACGGCGTCCCGGGCCTGGCCCAGCGCATCGGCGGGCTCGACGGCTTCGTCATCATCACCCCTGAGTACAACCACGGCTACCCGGCCTCCCTGAAGCTGGCCATCGACTACGTCTACAGCGAGTGGCGGGCCAAGCCGGTCGGTTTCGTCTCGTACGGCGGCATGGCCGGCGGCCACCGGGCCGTGGAGCAGCTGCGCCAGGTCTTCGCCGAGCTGCACGCCGTCACACTGCGCGACACCGTCAGTTTCCACATGGCCTGGGAGAAGTTCGACGAAGAAGGCCGGCCGCACGACGTGGTCGGCGCCACCAAGGCCTGCGCCGTTCTGCTGGACCAGCTCACCTGGTGGGGTCTGACCCTGCGCGAAGGCCGTGCCGCCCGGCCGTACGAGGGCTGAGACATGGCAGAGGAGCGAGCAGCGGCGGAGATCCCGGGCACACCGGAGTTCCGGGCGGTGCGAGTTGTCATCATCGGGCTGATGCTGGGGCTGATGCTGTCGTCGCTCGACTTCGTCATCGTCGCTGCCGCGATGCGCACGGTCGCCGACCAGTTGCACGGCCAGACCGTGCAGGCCTGGGCGACCACGGCCTACATGGTCACCTCGACGATCGCGACGCCGTTGTTCGGCAAACTGTCCGACCTCTACGGCCGCAAGAAGCTGTACATACTGGCGATCGGCATCTTCCTCGTCGGGTCGCTGCTCTGCGGCCTGGCCGGGTCGATGTACCAGCTCGCGGCCTATCGCGCGCTGCAGGGCATCGGCGGCGGCGGACTCACGGCGCTCGCCTTCGCGATCATGGGCGACATCCTGACGCCCGAGCTGCGGGCCCGTTACCAGGTCTGGTTCTCCGCCGTTTCGGCCATCGCCGGTGTGGCGGGCGCACCGATCGGCGGCCTGTTCGCCGGCGCGGACACCCTGCTGGGGATCGACGGCTGGCGCTGGGCGTTTTTGATCAACCTCCCGATCGGGGTCGCCGCGCTGGTCGTGGTACACCTGAAGTTCACCATGCCCGGCAAGAAGCGTGAGCAGCGGATCGACTACAGCGGCGCGGCCTGGCTGGTCGTCTGCCTCGGGCCATGGCTGGTCGTCTCCGAGCAGGGCCGCCACTGGGGCTGGGGGTCGCCGCTGACCCTGTCTCTGCTGGTGATCGGCCTGGTCGGCCTGGTGCTTTTCCTCGCCACCGAGCGGCGGATGGCCGACGCCGCGGTGATCCCGCTCCGGCTGTTCCGAAACCGGATGTTCACGGTGATCAACGGCGCCAACGTCATCATCGGCATCGGGGTGTTCGGCTCGCTGATCTTCCTTCCGCTCTACCTCCAGCTGGTCAAGGGACAAAGCCCCGGCGAGGCCGGGATGATGCTGATCCTGCAGACGGCGGGCGTCCTGACCACCAGCCGGGGCTTGAGCAAGGTGATCAACCGTTCCGGCCGGTACCGGGCATTCCTGCTCCTGGGCATGGGCACGGTCGCCGGCGCTCTGTTCGCCTTCGCTTCGCTCGATCAGGAGTCACCGCTGTGGCTGGCGGGTGCACTGATCTACGTGCTCGGCGCGGGCGTCGGCGTCTGCTTCCCGGTCGCTCTGCTGGCCCTGCAGAACAACTCCGCCAAGGAAGACATGGGCGTCTCCAGCGCCGCCTACTCCTTCTTCCGCGGCATCGGCGGCGCCGCCGGTACGGCACTGTTCCTGTCGATGATGTTCTCCTTGGCCGACAGCCGCATCGCGGATGCGGTCGCGAAGGTCGACCGGAGCACCGAGTTCCGGGCGGCGCTCAACGACCCCTCGGTGCTGGCCAACCCGGCCAATGTGCCCGTGATGGAGACCGTCAAGGGGACCGGGGGTATCAACCTCGACGACACCTCCTTCCTGCTCACCGCCGACCCGCGGCTCACGGCCCCGGTGGTGAACGGCATCGCCGATGCGATGAGCGCGGTCTTCCTGGCCGGTGGCTGCGTGATGCTGATCGGCTTCGGCCTCGCCTTCCTGCTGCCTAAGCGGGCCAAGGAACCCGAGGCTCCCCAGGTGGGCGTCCCGGAATCGGAATCGGCCGTGTCCTGACGGGCGGACGGTCACTCCCCACGGGCGGGGCCCCGCGGACCTGTTACGGATTCCGCGGGGCCCCGCCCGTGCCCGTATCCCTACCCGGGCCCGTCCCGCCGGCTCAGCCCGCCGGTGCCGGGACCGGTCGTGGGGTCACCCGGCGCACTTCGAGGAAGGCGTCCTCGCGTATCAGGGCGGCGAAGCCGTCCCACAGCGCGCCCGCCCGTTCCCCGGCCGGTGCCGAACGCAGCACGGGGCCGAAGACTCCGACCCGCCCGCCCACCGAGATCACCGGCACCCCGATGACCTCCAGTTCCAGCCCGTCGCGCGGAATCGACGCATGCGCCGTGCGCAGGTCCTCATCCCACTCGGCCGACCCCATGGCCGTCGCCAGCCGCGCCGGCAGCCCGCACTCGGCCAAGGCATCGCGGACCACGTCCCGGGCCTGCTCCAGCAGCGAGGCCTGGACGTCCCGCTTGGCCTCGACGGACAGTCCCCGCACTCGCTCGTACAGCCCCTCGTAGAGCCCACCCGCCTCATGGAAGCGGCGGGCCACCGCCTCGTACAGAGGGCCGATTGCCTGCGCGCCATACCCGGCTCCCGCGGCGGCCAGCACCCGCACCGGCCCCGGGGCCAGCTCCAGGAAGCGGGCGTGCTCCTTGTCCAGGCCCGGAGCCCCTTGGAGGTAGCCCAACCCGGTCGGGCGCACCGACAGTGACAGCGGGCGCACCGAGGCCGCCTCGCGAAGCCACTTGTACGTGATCCAGGTCCAGGCGCAGACCGGATCGACCCAGAGGGTCACCTCCTCAGCGACTTCGGTGCCGTGCGTGCGGTCGGTCATCGTGCCCTCCACGAGGTCGATGGACTCAAGCCGGGCTCAAGTCCGTCTGTCAGTGCCCCCACGCCAGCACGCTACGACGGAGATCCGCTCGAGCCGCCATCGAGCGGGTTTCCGTCATTCTGCGGGCAGGGTGCGGTTCAGACCGCCGCGGGCAGCGCCGGCGGACCGCCGAACCGCGGCCCGGCCAGCGAACCCGCCCGCTCCCGCGGCCCGGCGCCCCGCAGTGACCGGGCGATCTCCATGACGTACTGGCCGTACCCGGACTTGCCCAGCCGCTCGCCCAGCCGGTTGCACTGCTCGGCGTCGATCAGGCCCATCCGCAGCGCGACCTCCTCCAGGCAGGCGATGCGCAGGCCCTGCCGGTGCTCCAGGGTCTGGATGTACTGCCCGGCGTCCAGCAGCGAGTCGTGTGTGCCGGTGTCCAGCCAGGTGAAGCCCCGCCCCAGGTCCACCAGCCGGGCCTTGTCCCGGGCCAGGTACTCCTTGTTGACATCGGTGATCTCCAACTCGCCGCGGGCCGAGGGGCGAAGACCCCGTGCGATGGAGACAACCTCGTTGTCGTAGAAGTACAGGCCGGTGATGGCCCGGTTGGAGCGCGGCTCGGCGGGCTTCTCCTCGATCGAGACCAGTCGGCCGTTCTCGTCGGCCTCGCCGACCCCGTACCGCTCCGGGTCACGGACCGGATAGCCGAACAGCAGGGCGCCGTCGGTGTGCGGGGTGTGCTCCTGGAGCAGCAGGGAGAAACCTGGCCCGTGGAAGATGTTGTCGCCCAGGATCAGGGCGACGGGGTCGTCGCCGATGTGGTCGGCGCCGATGGTGAATGCCTGGGCGAGACCATTGGGCTGGGCCTGCTCGGCGTAGGACAGGTTGATGCCCAGCGGGTGGCCGTCCCCGAGCACCCCGCGGAACTGCGGCAGGTCCCGGGGGGAGGAGATGATGAGGATGTCGCGGATCCCGGCCAGCATCAGCACGGACAGCGGGTAGTAGATCATCGGCTTGTCGTAGACGGGCAGCAACTGCTTGGACACCCCAAGGGTGATGGGGTACAGCCGGGTGCCGTTGCCCCCGGCCAGGATGATTCCCTTCACTGGCTCATCACCTCACGTTGTCGTCGGTAGCGGGACCGCCGGCTGCCCCTTGCCCTTGCGAGGCTGCACACCCCCGGTCGAACCCGGATCGAGGACACGTCCGGCAGCTGGCCGTGTCCGGCCGGTGCGGACGTCGAGCCGTGTTCCATCGGCTCTGGATCGCTCCCGCTCAGGGTGGTGGTGTTGCCCGCCCGCATGGCCGCGTGCCCCGAGGAACGAGGAAGTGGTCCACGATGCAGAGTCGGCCCAGATCCGGTACAGCGCTCGCCTCCGCGGCTCAGGAGGCGGCCGCCGTGGCCGCCCACCACGCCGAGCGCGCCGACACCGAGCGCGTACTGCCCCGGGCGGTTGCCGAGGCCGTCGTCGACGCCGGCTTCGCCCGGCACTTCGTGCCCGAGCACCGGGGCGGTGTCGCCGGCAGCACGAGTGACCTGTTGCGCGCCGTCTCGGCGGTCGCCGAGGGCTGCACCTCGGCCGCCTGGTGCGCCTCGGTGATCGCGGGCGCCGCCCGGATGGGCGCCTACCTGCCCGAGGAAGGGCAGCACGACCTGTGGGCCAAGGGCCCGGACACCGTGGTGGTGGGCGCGCTCATCCCGCGCGGCGGCGCCACCCCGGTGGCCGGGGGCTGGCGGGTGACCGGCGAATGGTCCTTCACCAGCGCCGTCGACTTCTCAGACTGGGCGCTGGTGTGCGTGCTGGCGCCGCAGGACGGAACGCGTGTTCCGTGGTTCCTCGCCCTGCCGCGCCACGACTACCGGGTGGTGGACACCTGGACCCCGGTCGGCATGCGCGGGACGGGCAGCAACACCCTCGTCGTCGATGACGTCTTCGTCCCCGCGCACCGTGGCTTCACCCGCGAGGACATGATCACTGGCCGCAGCGTCGGCTCCGGAGCTCGCTGCCACACCGCTCCGTTGCGCCTCCTCAGCGGCGTGCTCTTCGGCGCGCCCGCGCTCGGCGCCACCCGTGCGGCGCTGCACGCCTGGAGCGAGCACACGGGCTCCGACGGCGGCACCGAGAACCCCGTCCCGGCCGACATCCTGGCCCGCGCCACCATCGCCACCGACGCCGCCGCCCTGCTGCTGGAACGCGCCGCGCGGGTGGCCGACGCGCCCGTGGCGTCCGCCGTCGAGCAGCTGCGCGGCCCGGCCGACTGCGCGTACGCCGTCGAGCAACTGGTCGACGTGGTCGAACGGCTGCTGCGCAGCGCAGGGAGCTCCGCCCAACTGGCCGGGCACCCGCTCCAGCGGATCTGGCGCGACGTCCACGGCCTCGCCGGCCATGTCGCCCTGCGCTTCGACCCGGCGGGGGCCGGTTACGGGGCCCGGCTGCTGGCCGACGCCACGCTGCCGGCCCCTCGCTGACCCCCGGACGGCCGTCCCCGGCCGGGCCACCGGCACCTCCTCGGAAATTCACCGGCACCCTTTCAGGAAAGGCAGTCTCCATGAGCGACACCCCTCTGAACACGGGGACCGCGGAGCCCTTCGTCTCCGCCGAGCTGTACGCGCAGATCCAGCAGTTCTACGCCCGTCAGATGGGCCTGATCGACGACGGCCGACCCGCCGATTGGGCCGAGACCTTCACCGAGGACGCTACGTTCCAGGAGGCGAGTCGGCTGAACGCCCCACTCAAGGGCCGCACCGCGATCCGCGAGTCGTCCACGGCCCGGCAGGCCCGGCTCGATGCCGACAAGATCGACTTCCGGCACTGGCTGGCCATGCTCGACGTCCGCCCCCAGCCGGACGGTTCGCTGCGCACCCGTGCCTACGCGCTGGCCATGCGCACCCCGCGTGGCGGCGCCCTCGACATCTTCGCCAGCGTCGTCTGCCATGACCACCTGGTGCCGGCTGGTGGCGGCTGGCAGGTCCGTGAGCGCGACCTGTACCACGACGGCTCCGGCCGCGACTGAGGAGGTTCCCATGAAATTCGGCATCGTCTTCTTCCCCACCGTCGGCCCCGCCGACAGGTCCGGCCTCCAGTACTTCGACGAGGCACTCCGCTTGGTCGACCTGGCCGAGGAACTCGGCTTTGACCACGTGAAGATGGTCGAGCACTACTTCTTCCCCTACGGCGGTTACAGCCCTGACCCGGTGACCTTCCTGGCCGCGGCGGCCGGGCGGACCAAGCGAGTGCGGCTGGGCACCAGCGCGACCATCCCCGCCTTCCAGCACCCCGTCAAACTCGCGGGCAAGCTGGCCATGCTCGACAACATCTCCGGCGGCCGGATCGACGCGGCTTTCGGCAGGGCCTTCCTGCCGGACGAGTTCAAGGCGTTCGGAGTCCCCATCGACGAGTCCAAGGACCGGTTCGCCGAGGGTGTCGAGGCGATCAAGCGGCTGTGGTCCGAGGAGGACGTGGTCGTGGAGGGCCGCTTCCACCGGTTCGGCCCGGTCACCCTCCTGCCGCGCCCGGTGCAGCAGCCGCACCCGCCGGTGTTCGTCACCACCGCGCGCAGCGCCGAGTCCTGCGCCGAGGCCGGCCGGGCCGGCCACAACCTCCAGTCGGTGCCGAACGTGATGTCCACCGAGGAACTGCAGAACCGGCTCGGGACCTACCGCGCCGAGTGGGCGGCCTCCGGCCGTGCCCCGGGCACCGAGCAGATCCACCTCAGCTACCCGTGCGTGATAGCCGAGGACGGCGATGAGGCCCGCAGCAAGGGCCGGTACGACGACGACCGCAACAGCGCCGC
The DNA here is from genome assembly GCF_018138715.1 of Streptomyces asiaticus. Lineage (NCBI taxonomy): Bacteria > Bacillati > Actinomycetota > Actinomycetes > Kitasatosporales > Streptomycetaceae > Streptomyces > Streptomyces asiaticus. The sequence continues at coordinate 53,716 of NZ_JAGSHX010000002.1, read as the reverse complement.
GATCCGCGACGCCGTCGCCTCCTGGGCCGACACCCGCTCCGAGGCCTACCCGGGCTACGAGAAACTGGTCGAGGCCACCAAGACCTCCCACTTCGAGCAGAAGCTGGAGCAGCAGAAGCTGCTCATCGGCTCGCCGGAGCAGGTCAGGGCCCAACTGGAGCAGATCGCCGAGTGGTTCGGCGACGACATCACCATCAGCCTGGGCGTGCACTCCGGTCACCTGTCCTTCGAGGACGCGGCCACCTCCATGCGGCTGATGGCCGAACGCGTCATCCCGAAGCTGAAGGCGGGCCGGGCATGAGCGGCACCGGCACGAAGGACACCGTAGCCGTCGGCACCGGGCTCCCGAGGGTCACCGTCATCGGGGCCGGCACCATCGGCCTGGGCTGGATCGCCCTGTGCCTCGGCCACGGCCTGCGGGTGCGGGTCAACAGCCGCCGGCCGGACGCGCCGGCCATCGTGGCGGAAGCCCTCGGACTGTTCGCGCCCTACCTGCCCGAGGGCGCGGCAGACCCGGCGGGCTTCGCCGAGCGGCTGGAGTTCGAGCCGGACCTCGAGCGCGCGGTCACCGACACCGACGTCATCGTCGAGAACGCGCCGGAGAACCTGGAGCTCAAGCAGGAGTTGTTCGAGCGGATCGGCAAGGCGGCGCCGGCCGGGGCACTGATCCTCTCCTCCACGTCCACCCTCAGCCCCGACGACATGGGTGCGAGGATGGCGGACTCCTCCCGCCTCGTGGTCGGTCACCCCTTCAATCCGCCGCACGTGGTGCCGTTGGTGGAGGTCGTGGCCGGCGAGAGTACCTCGCCGGACGCGGTCCGCGAGGCGGTGCAGTTCTTCGAGTCCGTCAGCCGGGTCCCCATCGTGCTGCACAAGCCGATCCTGGCCTTCGCCGCCAACCGTCTGCAGTCGGCGCTGCTGCGCGAGTCGGTGCATCTGGTGCGCGAGGGGGTGGTCACCCTGGAGGAACTGGATCGGGTGGTCACTCACTCCATCGGTCTGCGCTGGGCCACCGTCGGCCCCTTCCTCGCCTTCCACCTCGGTGGCGGCCACGGCGGCCTGCGCAAGTGGCTCGGCACCCTGGGCGCGGGCATCGAGCGCGGGTGGGAGGAGCTGGGCCGACCGTCCATGGACGAGGGTACCGTCAACTCCCTCATCGAGCAGGCCGAGGCCGCGTACGGGTCCCGGACCTACGCCGAGTGGGTCCGAGTACGTGACGCCAAGCAGACCGCGATTCTGCGCGCACTCGCCGACGTGGACCGGAACGAGGCGTAGGCAGCGGAAGCGGGTGACGGAAAGACGGCCCGTCGGGATGGAAATTCCCAACGGGCCGTCTTGGGAAGCGCACCTTGTTCCGCGGCGACAGCGCAGAAGAAATGATTCAAGGAAAGACAGAGAAAGGCTGTTGCTCTGTGCCCTTCCGGTGCCTTCAGGCGGACTTCGCCTCGACGAGATCGCGGTGCGCCGGCTGCGGCGCCCATGAGGCGCTTTCGCCCGGCTCCGGGTTCAACAGCCGCAGATGGAGCCGCTTGAGTTCGAGCGAGGGCTCCAGGCCCAGCTCGTCGGCGAGCAGCCGACGCACGTTCTGGTAGGCTTGGAGGGCCTCGGCCCGGCGGCCGGTCGTACCGAGGGCGGCGATCAACCGGCTGTGAAACCACTCGTTGAGCGGGTAGTCGTTGATCAGCCGGCGCAGCTCCGCTATGGACTCCCGGTGCTGGCCGAGCCGGTCCTTGGCCTCGATACGGATCTCGTAGGCTCGGATGTGCAGCTCGTCCAGGTGCGCCAGGTGACCGGTGAGCACGTCGCCCACGGGAAAGTTTGCCAGGGCCGGTCCGCGCCACAGCTCCAGCGCCCGCTCGGCGGTCCGCAGCGCCGACGTCGCGTCGCCGTCCGCGAGCAGCGTGCGGGCGTGGTTGACCAGGTGCTCAAAGACCTGGATGTCGACCTTGTCGTTGTCCACCTGGATCGCGTACCCGGGCGGGCTGGTGACGATCAGGGAACGGTCGGGGTCGATCAGTCGCTCGTTCACGAACATCCGGCGCGCGTGGTAGATGTAGGTCTGCAGGGTGGTGAGGGCGCTGCGCGGGGGGCGCTCCCCCCACAGTTCCTGGATGAGTGACTCGGCCGTGATGATCTCGTTCGGCCGGGTGAGCAGCAATGCCAGGGTCTGGCAGACCTTCGGGGTGCCGGGATGGTGGATCCTGCCGTCGTCGGTCACGATCTCGAAGGGGCCGATGAGATTGAATCGCACGGAGATTGCTCCTCGTCAGAAACAGGCAGAGTTCTTCTGTCACGGCACCTGTCGCGGAATGTGGAACGGAGCGCAGAATTGCGCTCGCGATGTACTCGAGTCTCCAGTGAGTGGATTCCGGGCGCAACCATCTGCATGTCAGGTCGACGTCTACCTTCGTCAGGAATGTGCGGTGCTCCGGCCGCGGTACAAGTGGTCGGCGCTCATACAGCTGCCGTGCGGGGCGGCGACGGCGCGGCCCTCAGCGGACGCAGGCGCTTCTGCGTATCCGGTCCAGCAGGTCCGCTTGGTGTAGCGCCGCGGGTTCCAGGGCGGCGCCCGTACGAGCGGCATCGGCGAAGTAGGCGACCGCGCGCAGCACTTGGTCGTCCGCCGGCAGGTCGAGGTCCGTGACCTCGTCCCCGCGCTGCAGCCGGACCCGTGGCGGCATCCCGGCAGGCGGCGTGAACGCCCGGTCGACCATGAGGGCGCCCGTGCTGCCCCAGATCTCGTACTCCGACCGATAGGCGTGCTCGAGCCCGAAGGTCAGATGGGCGCCCGCTCCAGCGGCGTCCCGGAGCAGGGTGGCGCCTGCCGTGTCCACGGCCAGGCCGGGGCCGCCGCGCGTGAGGGTGGCGCCGACGACTTCCAGATCCTCGCCCAGGAAGTGCAGGGCGGCCCGGACCGGATAGACGCCGGTGTCCCACAGGGCGCCGCCGCCCAGCTCCGGGTCGTACCGGATGTCGCCGTTCGGCAGCCGGGGCACCGTGAACGCGGCGCGGAAGGCCCGGACCTCGCCGATCGCCCCGTCCGCGACCAGATGCCGCACCGCGGCGTGCTGGGCGTGGTGGACGAACATCACGTTCTCCCGCAGGGCCAGCCCCGAGGCGGCGGCCAGCTCGGCCAGCCCGGTGGTCGCCGCCGGGTCGGTGGTGAGCGGCTTCTCTCCCAGCACGTGTTTACCGGCCTCCAGCGCCGCCCGTATCCACCGCTCGTGCAGTGCCGCGGGCAGCGGAACGTACACGGCGTCGACGTCCGGTCGGGACAGCAGCTCCGCGTACCCGTGCACGGCCTCGCAGCCTGCTTCCGAGGCCGTCTCACGGGCCCGCCGGTGATTCCGGGAGGCGACCGCGACGAGTTCCGTGCCGGGGCAGGCACGGAAGGCCGGCAGCATCCGGCGGCGGGCGATGCCGGCGCAGCCGAGCACGCCGATGCGCAACGGTTCCATCAGAGCCGGACCGCTCCCGAGGTCAGGCAGGACAGCAGAGTGCGCGCCTGCACGTTGAGGTAGTGGTTGTGCCGCACCAGCCGGCTGAGCTGGAGCGGGGTGACCCACAGATAGCCCGGTGGAGCCTGAAGCGGCGCGTCCGTCTCGTCGGCCTCGACGAAGAGGTAGCGGCTCTCCGCGTTCAGGAACCGGCCACCCTCCTCCGAGTGCAGTGCCTCGTACCGGATGCGCGACGGGTCGGCGCTCAGCACCGCGTCCAGGAACGGAGGACGTGCCGTCAGGTGTTCGTGGTTCGACGGAGTGCACTGCACCGTTGGCCCCAGCTCCACCGTGTCGGCGAACCCACCCTCCACCCGGGCGTGCGCGAGCAGGTGCGGGACGCCGCCGATGCGCCGGGTCAGAAACGCGGTCACGCCGAGCCCTCTGGGCTCGAACAGGGGCTGGGTCCAGCCGGTCACCTCCCGGTTGCCGGCGTGCACCGACACGCTGACCACGCTGAAGTACCGGCCGTCCTCGTGATCGATGGACCGCTCGCCTCGCTCCCAGCCGGGGACTTGGTTCAACGGGATCCGTTCCGCCTGCACGTCGTGCCGCGTCCGCTCGGAGGTGAACCAGGAGAGCAGCTCGGTGTCGGAGTGCATCGCGACGCCCTCGGCGTCGGCGAACGGGGCGCAGGCCAGCACGGTCCGCGCATCCATGTTGATCACGTTGTCACGGTGCAGCAGCTCAGCCACCTGACCGAGCGTCAACCAGCAGAAGTCCTCGTGCGGCGGGACCTCATCGAGCGCTTCGACGATCATGTTGCGGTTGCTCTTGCGGTAGAACCAGGACCCGTGCTCGGACTGCAGCACGTCCGCCAGCACCCGGCCGCGGGAGCGGTCGGTGAAGTAGTCGAGGTACCGCACGTCCGCGCCCCGGTGGGCCTTGGTGTAGTTGCTGCGAGTGGCCTGGACGGTGGGGGAGAGCTGGAGCAGGTTCGGGTTGCCCGGCTCCATTTTGGCCTGCATCAGCAGGTGCGGCACGCCGTCGAACTCCTTGACGAGGATCCCGAGGATGCCGATCTCGGTCTGATTGATGATGGGCTGGTGCCACTGGCGGTGAGGACCGTGGGTGGTCGTCACCCGCAGCCCCTCGACGGTGAAGAACCGCCCGCTGCGGTGGACCAGGTTGCCGGTGCCTTCCTGGAAGGACCAGCCGTCCAGCTGCGCGAACGGGATGCGGTCGACCTGGAAGCGGTGGGCCGCGCGGCGCCCATCGAGCCAGCCGGGGACCTCCTCGGTGCGCAGATGGGCGCCCTCGGCCGCGGTCGCCGAGCGCGCGAAGCGGTGCGGGAGGTCCCTGTCGAGCGCTGCGCGCAGCCAGAACGGTGCGGCAGGACCGGCGGAGCCGACGGGATCGGCGGGGCCGGCGGCGGTGAAGGAGGCGGCGCGGCTCATGAGCCGGCCCCCACGAACTCCTTCACCGAGGCGATCACGTAGTCGAGCATCTCCTCGGTCAGCGCCGGGTAGACCCCGATCCAGAAGGTCTGGTCGGTGATGATGTCGCTGTTGGTCAGCTCTCCGACCACTCGGTAGGGGCGGTTGAGGTAGGCCGGGTGGCGGGTCAGGTTGCCGGCGAACAGCCGCCGGGTGCCGATCTTGCGCCCTTCCAGGAAGTCCACCAGGGCGGCCCGGGTGAACGGGGCGTCGGGGTCGACGGTGAGCGCGAAGCCGAACCAGCTCGGATCGCTGCGCACGGTCGCCTCGGGCAGCACCAGATGGGGCACCCCGTCCAGGCCCTCGCGCAGCCGTTTCCAGTTGCGGCGCCTGGCCTCGCAGAAGCGGTCCAGCTTGTCGAGCTGGGACAGGCCCAGCGCGGCCTGGATGTCGGTGGCCTTCAGGTTGTAGCCGATGTGACTGAAGATGTACTTGTGGTCGTAGCCCTCGGGGAGCGTACCCATCTGGTATTTGAACCGCTTGAGGCACTTGTTGGTCTCGCCCGGCTCGCACCAGCAGTCCCGGCCCCAGTCACGCAGTGATTCCACAATCCGGGCCAGCGCCAGGTTCGAGGTGAGCACGCAGCCGCCCTCGCCCATGGAGAGATGGTGGGCGGGATAGAAGCTGACCGTGGCGATGTCGCCGAAGGAGCCGGTGAGCTTGCCGTCGTAGGTGGATCCGACCGCGTCGCAGTTGTCCTCGATCAGATAGAGGTCGTGCTCCTCGGCCAGCTGCGCGATCTCGGCCACCTCGAAGGGGTTGCCCAGCGCATGCGCGATCATGATGGCCCGCGTCCTGGGGCCGATGGCCGCGGTGGCCCGGGCCGCTGTCGTGTTGTACGTGCCCAGCTCCACGTCGATGAAGACCGGGATCAGCCCGTTCTGAATGATCGGGTTGACCGTGGTGGGGAAGCCCGCCGCGACGGTGATCACCTCGTCGCCCGGCAGCAGCCGGCGGTCCTCCAGCAGATGCGAGGTGAAGGCGCTCAGCGCCAGCAGATTGGCGGAGGAGCCCGAATTGGTCAGATGCGCCTTGCGGTGTCCGAGCTTGCGGGCGAATCGCGACTCGAAGGTGCGCGAGCTGGGTCCGGCGGCGATGCGCATGTCCACCGCCGCTTCGACAAGAGCTGCGCGGTCCGCCTCGTCGAGCACCGCCCCGGCCGGCCATATCTCCGTCGTCCCGGGCACGAAGGGACGCTCCTCCTGGAGATCCTGGTGGTACTTGACGGTCTCGTCGAGAATCAGTCCCTTATGGGTGTTCATGACGCGCTGCCTTCCTCGTGCGTGCGGACGGACCGGGCGCCGCGGTGCTTGGCGGCCTTCCACCAGTTGGGGTTGTCGCGGTACCAGGCGACGACGTCGGCGAGCCCCTGCGCGAAGGGGACGCGCGGGGCGTAGCCGAGTTCGTCGCGGATCTTGGTGTCGTCCAGGGCGTAGCGCTGGTCGTGGCCCTTGCGGTCGGCCACCTGGCGCACCTGGGACCGGTCGGCGCCGCACAAGGCGAGCAGCCGCTCGGTCACGGCCCGGTTGGTCTGCCCGTTGCCGCCGCCGATGTTGTAGACCTCACCGGGTCGCCCTCCGTCGAGCACCAGGGCGATGGCCCGGCAGTGATCGTCCACGTGCAGCCACTCGCGGACGTTGAGCCCGTCGCCGTACAACGGCACCGGCTCGCCCTCCAGCAGGTTCGTCACGAACAGCGGGATCAGCTTCTCCGGGTGCTGGTACGGGCCGTAGTTGTTCGAGCAGCGGGTGATCGACACGTTGAGTCCGTGGGTGCGGTGGTAGGCGTGGGCGATCAGGTCGGACGCGGCCTTGGACGCGGCGTACGGGGAGTTGGGCAGCAGCGGCCACTCCTCCGTCCAGGCGCCTTCGGCGATTGATCCGTAGACCTCGTCGGTGGAGACGTGCACGACCCGCCGCACGCCGGCCGCCAGGCAGGCGTCCAGCAGGGCCTGCGTGCCCCCCACGTTGGTCCGGACGAACTCGGCCGCGGAGCGCACCGACCGGTCCACGTGCGATTCGGCGGCGAAGTGCACCACCGCGTCGTGACCGGGCAGGACCCGGCTGAGCAATTCCGCGTCGCAGATGTCGCCCTGGACGAACTCCAGCCGCGGATGCGCCGGGGGCAGGTTGTCCCGATTGCCGGCGTAGGTGAGCTTGTCGACCACGGTGACCCGGGCCGCCTCGTACCCCGGGTAGCCGCCGCCCAGCAGGGTGCGGACGAAGTGCGAGCCGATGAACCCGGCTCCGCCTGTGACCAGCAGTCTCATGCCGCCCCCTCCGGGCCGGTACGGACTGCGGTGCGCTGCGTCATAGGGATGCTCCTCGCACGAGTGGGGGAGAGAAACCGAAAGAGAGACGAAGGAAGAAGGGCGGGCGGGGAACCTCGACCGGCTCAGGAGCGCGGCGCGGTGGTGGCGCTGTCCCGCCAAGTACGTGGGCCGAGGAACCCGCGGATCCGCTCCGGCCGCCGCCAGCCGGCCGACGCCGGCCCCCTGGCCGCCGTACCGGCCCGCTCGGCTCTGGCCGCCGCCGCGCGGGCCAGGACGACGGCAGTCAGCGCGGCCAGTTCCTCGGCGTCGGGGCGCCCCTTCACCACGCGGATCACCTGGGACATGCCGGACGTACTCGCCGTGGCCGTTGTGTCGGTCATGTTCACCACTGCTCCTTCGCTGTCGGGCGGCACGGGCGTCGGGGGAGGGCCTGCTGCCGGACCGGCCGGACCTGGTTCTCACTGCGGCGGGTTGCCATGTTTGCGCGTGGGCAGGTCGGCGTGCTTGGCCCGCAGCATCGCCAGCGACCGGATCAGCACCGAGCGTGTCGCCCGCGGATCGATGACGTCGTCGACCAAGCCCCGCTCGGCCGCGTAGTACGGGTGCATGAGCTGCTCCCGGTACTCCGCGATGCGCTGCGCCCGGACCGCCTCGGGGTCGGGGGCAGCGTTGATCTCCCGGCGGAACACGACGTTCGCCGCGCCCTCCGCGCCCATGACCGCGATCTCGTTGGTCGGCCAGGCCAGCGCCAGGTCCGCGCCGATCGACCGGGAGTCCATCACGATGTACGCGCCGCCGTACGCCTTGCGCAGCACCAGCGAGATACGGGGCACGGTCGCGTTGCAGTACGCGTACAGCAGCTTCGCACCGCGCCGGATGATGCCGTTGTGTTCCTGGTCCACGCCCGGCAGGAAGCCCGGCACGTCCACCAGCGTCACCAGCGGGATGCTGAACGCGTCGCAGAACTGCACGAACCGGGCGCCCTTCTCGGACGCCTCGATGTCCAGCACTCCCGCGAACGCCGACGGATTGTTGGCGACGATGCCGACCACGTGCCCGTCCAGCCGGGCCAGTGCGCACACCAGGTTCGGAGCCCAGGCGGAATGAACCTCGAAGTGGTCGCCGTCGTCGACGATCTCCTCGATCACGGCGCGGATGTCGTACGCCTGCCCGGTCTGTACTGGGACGATGTCCAGCAGCCGGTCGTTCAGCCGCTCGGCCGGGTCCCCGGACTTCTCGACCGGGGCCAGCTCGCGGTTGTTCGACGGCAGCAGCGACAGCAGGTGGCGCACGTCCTCTATGCACTCCTCCTCGGAGTCGTATGCGAAGTGCGAGACGCCCGACACGGCCGCGTGCACGTCGGCGCCGCCGAGGCCGTTCTGGGTGATCTCCTCACCGGTCACCGCCTTGACGACGTCCGGGCCGGTGATGAACATCTGTGAGGTCTCGCGGACCATGAACACGAAATCGGTGAGGGCCGGTGAGTACGCCGCGCCGCCCGCGCACGGGCCGAGCATCACCGAGATCTGCGGGATCACCCCTGAGGCCCGCGTGTTGCGCCGGAAGATGCCGCCGTACCCGGCGAGCGCAGTGACGCCTTCCTGGATACGGGCGCCGGCCCCGTCGTTGAGTGAGACCAGCGGGACGCCGGCTGCCTCCGCCAGGTCCATCACCTTGTGGATCTTCGCGGCGTGGGCCTCGCCGAGCGCACCGCCGAAGATACGGAAGTCGTGGGCGTAGACGAACACGCTCCGGCCGTGCACGGTGCCCCACCCGGTGACGACACCGTCGCCGGCCGGCTTCTTCGCCTCCAGCCCGAATCCGGTCGCGCGGTGTCGACGCAACCCCTCCACCTCGGTGAAGGAGCCCTTGTCGAGAAGCAGGGCAATGCGTTCGTACGAGGTCAGCTTGCCCTTGGCGTGCTGGCGCCGGGTGGCTCCGGGGTCCCCGGCACGGGCCGTTTCCTTGATCTCGTGGAGCGTGTCGACGCGGCGGTGGATGGTGTCCGCCGTCGCGGTCGTGTCCTGTGCTGTGGGCATAGGTACGCCTCCAGGATTCGGTGTGTCGGTCGGCAGTACGCCCAGGACGGAGCATCGGAGCGGGGCCGGGGCGGCTGGATCAGGCCGCGGCCGCGCCCTCGGGCGGCCAGCCCTCCGTCAGCCACAGGCCGGGCAACCGGCGCACCTCGGCGACGGCCGGGGGCGTGCCCCATACGGCGGCCGACGCGGCATGGGTGGCATCGCAGGGGATGCCGACCATCGTCCAGCCCGTTCGGGTGCCGGCCTGTGTCGGCCCCCAGGTAGTCCTCGGCGGGCGAGCGGCCCAGTCCTGTCCCCAGGCCCTTGAGGTAGGCCTCCTTGCGGGTCCAGATCCGGCCGAACAGCTCCCGACGCGCCTCTCCGGCCGGTACCTCGCCGAGTTCCGCCTGCTCGTCGGGGTGCAGGGCTCCGGAGCAGAGGTCCACGGTTTCGTCGCCGGGCAGCCTTTCCACGTCGACGCCGAGGGGCCGGTCGGCCACTCCGATCAGTGCCACTCCTCCGCTGTGCGAAAGCGAGAAGTGCAGCGGCGGGGGCGGCGGAGCGACCGCCGGCCGGCCGTGTGTCTCCCCGCAGCCCGGGCACGACTCCCGCATGAACCGCACTTCCTCGGGCCGCCCGGCGGTATAGCCCGCGATCAGTCGGCGCAGCGCAACGTGCGCCGCGGTGTAGAGCAGCGCGTTGGAGGAGCGGATGAAGGCGTCGGCCCGGGCCCGTTCGCGGTCGTCGAGCTCGGTACGGGCCAGGGCATCGGCGCCGGCACCAGCGGGCCGGTGGACCAACCACAAGTCGACCCGGTCCGGGGCGACGGTGAAGTCGCAGGGCTCGTCCGGACCGGGCAAGCGGATCAGGGGGATGGTGCGGGAGTGCAGGGGCGTGCCGGTCATGTGATCACCTGTGGTCACGTTGGCTGTCAGCACGCCCTCCCCGTCCGTCTCGTACGTCCGGGAACTCTGAAAGGCCGTCACGAAGCCTCCGAAGTTGGGGGAGGACCAGGACGAACGCGCCCGCCGGGCGCAGCCGCCCGGTGAGCCGCAGCCCGACCGGCTCTGCGCCGCCCACGGTCGCCCGCGCGTCGGCGTGGTCCTCCCACACGGTCAGTCCTGTCTGCCGGCGGCGCGCTCCTCGGCGAACCGCTTCGCGTGGTTCAGCGTGGCGGTGCTGTTGGTGGACAGGGCCGTGTGCACGTACGCCTTGGCGTCCTCGACGGTGGCCTGAGGGCCGAGCACACGGGCGATGTTCTCGGTATTGACGGTGACTGTGTGCTGGGAGGAGGCCAGCACCCCCCGGTCGTCCTCGGTGAAGGTCCAGTACCCGGTGTGCAGGGTCATCAGCGCCGGCAGCGTGGTCTGCTTGTAGGCGATCCTGCGGTGCGGGAAGGTCACCCGGTACGACTTGGTGGTGTGGGTCGAGCCGTCCTTGGCCAGCGTGTCCATCTCCAGTTCCTGAAGGCCCGGAGTGTCCTCGCGCAGCCGCACCGTGGCGACATGCGGGAGCCGCTCGTGCCAGCGGTCGGCCTCGTTGACGAAGTCGTAGACGTCCTTCGCGGCACCGTCGATGCGCACGGTGTCCTCGAAGGAGAACGTCAGGCCGTCCTCGGCGTGTGCCTTCTCGACATTGGCCTTCAGGGCTGCCAGCTCGGAGCGCGAGTTGCGGTCGACGGCCTGGTCGATCCACTCCAGGTGCCCCGGGTCGTCATCGACGGCCCGGTAGTCGTGCAGCAGGCGCACCCGGGACTCGGACTCTCCGAGCGGCTCGATGACCCAGGTGCCGCCCATGGCGGCGACCGGCGCGGCGGGGACCTCCTGGCGGAAGGTGATCCGCAGTCCCCGCGGGTTCAGGGTGCGGCGCGAGGTCCAGTTCTTGGCCTCACCGTTGGCGGTGGCCCAGATGCGGATGCGCTCCTCGTCGCCGTTCTCCTCGACGTGGTCGACGTAGATGGTCGGCGGGAAGATCCGGGGCCAGTTGCGCACCTCGGCGATCAGACGGTACACGGCGTCGGCCGGAGCGGAGATCGTGATCTCGTGCTCCACTTCGCGCAGGCCGGGCTGCGACATGCTCGGACTCCTCGGGGTGTCGGTTCGGATCGGTTCGGGGCGGCCGTGCGGTCGGTCTGGCTCAGAAGTTGCCCAGGCCACCGCAGACATTGAGGGCCTGAGAGGTGATGGAGGCCGCGGTGTCCGATGCCAGGTAGCCGACGAGTCCGGCGACCTCCTCCGGCGTGGAGTAGCGGCCGAGCGGGATCTTCGCCTGGAACTTCTCCAGGATCGCCTCCTCGGTGGTGTCGTATGCGGCGGCGTACCCATGGCGCACCCGCTGCGCCATGGGGGTCTCGACATACCCGGGGCACACGGCGTTGACGGTGATGCCGGTCGGCGCCAGTTCGTTGCCGAGCGCCTTGGTGAAGCCGACCACCCCGTGCTTGGACGCGGAGTAGGGGGCACCCAGCACCACGCCCTGTTTGCCGGCGGTCGAGGCGATGTTGATGATCCGGCCGTGGCTCTTGGCCCGCAGGCCCCCGGTGTTCAGCGCCTCCTTGGTGACGCGGAAGACCGAGTTGAGGTTCGTGTCGATGACGTCGTGCCACAGCTCCAGGTCGATGTCAGCGGTGACACCGCCCCCGGACCGGCCCGCGTTGTTGACGACGACGTCGACGCTCCCGAAGCGGTCCACGGCGGCTTGGATCCATGCCGTCACGCCGGCGTCGCTGCGGACGTCCACCACACCGCCGTCGACGTCCAGGCCCTCGTCCACGAGCTGCTTGACGATCGCGGCGACCTCCTCCTCGCTGCGCGCGCCGATGAACACCCGGTGGTTCCGGGTGGCGAGCAGGCGCGCGACGGCCAGCCCGATGCCGCTGGTGGCTCCGGTGACGACGGCGACGCGCTTGTCCTGATCCGACATGTGTCTGGTCTCCCAACAAGAAGAGATGGCTGATACGGCTCGGCGGGGCCGCCGCGTACGGTGCGGCGGCCCCGCCGGACATGGCCGAGGGGGGAATCCCGGGAAGCCCGGGAGGGAACTCAGGCTTCGACGAGGGCCTGGAGGATCGCGTTGATGGCCGCTACCAGGGCGCGCGGCGTGCGGCTGTCAGTGATCACATCGTCGTCGAGGGTGATCCCGTACTCGCGCTCGATCCGGCCGCCGGTCTCCAGCAGCGCCAGCGACTCGTAGCCGAGCTCCTCGAAGTCGGTGTCGAGGATGTCGTCGTCGAGGTCGACGCCCTCGTCCGCACCGGCCCCCTCCAGGAGGATGCGCTTGAGGTCCTTGATGGTGAACTCGTGCTTGGACACAATCAATCCCTTCATCGGCTGCCGTGCGCCCGAGCGGGGCACGGACGAATAAGAGCGCCTGCGGGCCGTACGGGGGATAGACGGCCGCGGGCGCGGTCTTCGGGGGCAGGCCGGATCAGTCGACGGCCCGCAGTACCACGGCTGAGTTGAATCCGCCGTGCCCTCGGGCAAGCACCAGCGCGGTGCGCACCGAGGCGGTTCGCGGCCGGCCGACGACCAGGTCCAGCTCCCGGGCCGCGGTCGGCTCCACATTGATGGTGGGCGGGATCAGCCCCTCCCGGATGGCCATGACCGCGGTCACCACGTCCACCGGGGCGCCACCCGCCAACAGGCGGCCGATCATGGTCTTGGGCGCGGTGACCGGCACCGCGCGCGGCCCGAACACGCCGACGATGGCCCGTACCTCCGCGGCGTCCAACTCAGGTGTGCCGGCCGCGTCGGCGAAGACCACGTCCACCCCGGCCGGCGCGGTACCGGCGTCCGCCAGTGCCAGCTCGATCGCCCGCCGCAGACCCGGCTCCCGCCCGCTGCCCGGCCTCGGGTCAAGCGTCGCGCTATAACCGGCCAGCTCGGCATGGATGGTGGCCGCCTCACGGGCCCGGACACTCCGCTCGTCCTCCAGGATCAGCAGGGCGCCGCCCTCACCGGGCACGTAACCCCGGCAGGCGGGGTGGAACGGTAGGTAGGCGCGGCCGGGATCGTCACAGGTGGACATCAGCCCGGTCGACAGCCGGGCCGCCCACCCCAGCGGGGTCAGTGACGACTCGAAGCCCCCCGCGGCGATCAGCCGGCTGCCCCGGCGGATCTGCCGACGGGCCTGTCCGAGGGCGTCGAGGCCGCCCGCCTGGTCGCCGATGAGCACTCCGTTCGGGCCCCGGCTGCCACTGCGGATGGCGATCTGGCCGGTGTTGACGGTGGGGAACCAGGCGAACGACTGGTAGGCGCTGACATGGTTGGCGCCCAAGCTCCACAGCTTGCGCAGCTCTCGCTCGCCGAACTCAAAGCCGCCCGAGCCGACCGCGGTCACCACGCCTATCCCGTATGCGGGCAGGTCCCCCGGTGCCACATCAGCGTCCCGGAAAGCTCGATCCGCAGCGACCAGCGCCAGCTGAGTCATCCGGTCGGTTTGCGCCACCAGCCTGCCCGGCAGGTGGTCCTCGGCCCGGAATCCGTGGATCTCCCCGGCCAGTCCCGCCGGATAGGCCGAGACGTCGAACCGGGTGACCGGGCCGATGGCGTTCTTACCGATCCGGGTCGCGGCCCAGAATTCCTCGACGCCCAGGCCGTGGGGGGTGGCCAGTCCCATGCCGGTGATCACTGTGCGGGTGCTGTGGCCGCCACCCGTGACCGTCATGCGGCGCTCCTGTCAGGACGGGTCAGCACCATCGCGCTCTGGAAGCCCCCGAAGCCACTGCCGATGGTGAGTACGGCATCCGTGCGGTGGGCGCGGGCGGTCAGAGGGACAAAGTCGAGATCGCACTCGGGATCCGGGGTGTGGAGGTTCGCGGTGGGGGGCACCACGTGGTGCTGCATGGCCAGGACACAGGCAGCGATCTCGATGGACCCGATCGCTCCCAGCGAATGCCCCACCATCGACTTGATCGAGCTGACCGGGGCGCGGTACGCGTGATGCCCCAGCGCCGACTTGAGCGCCACTGTCTCGTGCCGGTCGTTCTGCCGGGTGCCCGAGCCGTGCGCGTTGACGTAGTCCACCGCCGACGCGTCGAGGTGGGCCTCGTCCAGCGCCGCCCGGATCGCCTCGGCGAGCTCCGCGCCATCCGCGCGCAGCCCCGTCATGTGGAAGGCGTTGCCGCGCGAGGCGTACCCGGCGATCTCCCCGTACACCCGGGCGTCCCTGCGGCGCGCGTACTCGAGCTCCTCGAGTACGAACACCGCCGCTCCCTCACCGAGGACGAAGCCTTTACGAGACGCGTCGAAGGGCCTGGAGGCGGTGTCCGCCTCGTCGTTGAGGGACGTCGTGGCCCGGATCGCGTCGAAGGCCGCCATCGTGATCGGCGCGATCGGTGCATCCACAGCACCCGTGACCATGATGTCGGCGCCGCCGTCGCGGATCACGTCCAGGGCGTGCCCCACCGCGTCGATCCCGGCGGTGCAGCCAGTCGACACCACCGTCGCCGGTCCTTCCGCGCCTACCACCCAGGCCACCTCGGTCGCGAAGGAGCCGGGTACGAACAGGTCGTACAGATGTGGGGTCGCGTACCGGTGGTCGACCAGCTCCAGTCGGCCGTCGTCACTGGCCACCCGGTATTCGGCGGCCAGCCCGGCGGCCGCGCCGACAGCGGTGCCCAGACTGACGCCCGTCCGGTACGGGTCGAGCGCGGCGGCATCGAGCCCGCTGTCCGCGAACGCCTCCCGCGCCGTCACCACGCCGAACTGGGCGGCCCGGTCCATCCGCCGGATCTCCTGGGGCGTCAGCCCGTGCGCTTCCGGATCGAAGTCGACTTCGGCGGCGACCCTGGACCGGAACGGAGACGGGTCGAAGAGGGTGATGCCCCGTGTCGCCGTCCGGCCCTCGCTCATCAGGTTCCAGAAGGCGTCCACGCCCACACCACCCGGCGCGGACACCCCGATTCCCGTGATCACTACCCGGCGTGCCACTGGTGCTGCCCTCCATTCGGTCCGGTGGGGTGCCGATGTCCCTCGTCGGCTGCCCAGTCGTAGAAGCGCGTGACCATCGCGTCGGCCGGGGTGCGCCAGGTCTTCGGGGCGTACGGCTGGATGAACGGCTGCGGGCCGTAGCTGATCTTCACGAGGCGCGGATCGTTCCGAGAGGCCTTGATCTGCTTGCTCCGTCGTCGGAGGCGAAGTCCTGAAGGTGGAAGCACAGCCCGTTGAACATGAACAGTGGACGGCGCAGGGTGCCCACGGGTTGTGGCAACTCGGTCCAATCGAAGTCGGGGGAGAACCGAGCTACTTCAGTGCTCGATTTCTCGTCCATCCGGGCCACGATCAGGTTGCTGTGCGTCATGACGCCTCTCATCTCTCCGTTGGTGTACGCGGCGTGCGCCTACCGGGGGAGTACGGCGGGGCCCGGAGCCGGGATGGCTGGCCGTGAGAGGAAAGCGGGTGGTGCGGTCCTGTTCAGAGTGCACCGCGTTGATGAGGATCAGTGGATTCGGCCAGGGCTACTCGTCGCTCCACTTGCTCCGCTCGTCAACGAAGTGGGGAGCTCGCGCGAGCGCGGCGCAGGTCGTGGGCCGGGGCCGCCCGTTCGTGGAGTGTGCGGGCCGTGTCGAGCCGTCAAGGACGCCTTCGGCGGCGCTGCGCGCTGGGCTTCGCCCATCCTGGACTGCTCGCCCCGCCCCTGGACCTGGCTGGCTATCGGGCGGCCCCTCCCTTGTGGCGTCCGTCCGCAGGTCAGATGACCTGTGGGTGGGGAGATCGATCGAGCAGGTGTGGGGTCACCCCCGAGTAGGGGGTGGCCGAATTCATCGAGCTTCATCAGCGTTAGGGTTCGAGATTCATTGGCAGGTCGTGGTGGATGCCCGGAGCCGTTCCAGGCCACATGCCCGTCCGGGCCGATCGGCACAGCAGTGGTACCGGCGAGCCTCGAGGCCTCGGACACGCCAGGCGGCTCAGTGGTGACGATGTCAACCCGGCCCGCCCAGTCCGCGGCCCGCTGCCGCAGCCGCGGGTTAGCGGCCAGGTCGAGCAGTAGCCCAACGCCCCGTAGGCACCAGCTCGGTGCTGAACGTCTTGTGTTCGGCGCGGACCAGTTCCAGGTGTGGCGTACGGCTCCCCAACAGCGGATGGCTGCCGGGGCCCCGGCAGCGGGCAGTAGCCCCTGGGCGCGGGTGCTGGCAGATGGATGTGCGCGGCGTCGTCGGCCAGCATTTCACGGTTGCAGCACCCCCGAACACACCGCACCGGATTCTGATCTCCAGGTTCTTCGGCCGCGCCCGCCCTTTCAAGAGCGGCTTTTCAAGGATTCCGTCAGGTTTCCCAAGCGCGCGTCCACTACCTCCCGGGTACGCAAGGCACATGTCAAGAAGACGTGAAACCGGCTGCCCGGCGCCGCTGCCATCCGCCCTTGCCCGTGCCTTGTGGTCGGTGATGTGTCCCTCCCCTTGTAGCGTGAAGACCGTGACTGCAGGGGAAGTTAGGAGTCATGGCGGAGAAGCGACGGAAGTTCGATCCGGAGTTCAGTGAGGGGGCCGTACGGATCGTCACGGAGACCGGCAAGACGATCGCCGAGGTCGCCGAAGACCTGGGGATCAACGAGACCACCCTGGCGAGCTGGGTCTCCCGCGCCCGTCGGGCAGGAACCGCACCGGCCGGCGGGAGTGACGAGCTGGAGCGTCTGCGGCGGGAGGTCGCCCAGCTCAAGCGGGAGAACAAGGAACTGGTCATGGAGCGTGATGTCCTCAAACGCTGCATGGTCCTGTGGGTGAAGTAGCCGTGGCGGACCCGGCGTCCGTCGTCGGGGTGATCAGCGACTTCAGGACCGAGCACGGCATTTCGCACCGCGTCTCCTGCCGCGCTCTGGGCGTGAGCGAGGCGTGGTTCTACAAGCACCGTACCCGCCAGCCCACCCGGCGTGAGCTGCGCAGACAGCATCTGATTGAAGCGGCGAAGGAGGAGTTCGACGACTCCGGCGGCACCTACGGCTCACCGAAGATCTGGATCAGGCTGGTGAGGCAGGGCTGGCGGGTCTCGGTGAACACCATCGCGAAGATCATGTCCGAGTTCGGCCTGGTCGCGAGGAAGGTACGCAGACGGTGGGGGCTCACCCGGCCGGGGAAACGTCCGGCCGCCCCGGACTTCGTGCGGCGGGACTTCACCGCCGAGGCACCCGACCTGGTCTGGTGCGGGGACATGACGGAGATCGAAACCGGCCAGGGCAAGCTCTATCTGGCCACGGTCATAGACCTGTTCTCCCGCCGCCTGCTCGGCTATGCGATGGGGGCCCGTCACGACGCCGACCTGGTGGTCGCTGCCCTCCACATGGACGCCGCAACCCGCGGCGGGGACGTCCGCAGTGTGATCTTCCACAGCGATCGCGGAAGCGAGTACGGCTCGCGGAAGTTCCGCCGGGCCTGCCGGAAGCTGGGCGTCACCCAGTCCATGGGCCGGGTCGGCTCGTGTTTCGACAACGCCGTCAGCGAGGCGTTCAACAGCGTGCTCAAGGTCGAGTACGTCCACCGGCACACCTTCGTCACCCGCACCGAGGCCCGGATCCGGATCGCGACCTGGATCACCGACTTCTACAACACTCGACGGCTACACAGCGTGTGTGGCTGGAAAAGCCCGATTGACCACGAACACGACTACTGGGCCAGCTTCACCGAGGAGCTGGCTGCATAGGAAGGTCTCCACGAAACCGGGGGATTGACAGGCTACCCGCCCCTGGCGGGCTGGGGAGCTCTCTCCCCACACCGCGTCGATCAGCTCACCCAACGTGGCCGTCCGGCCGCGGCGCAGCAGCAGTGCACACAGCATGGCGCGCTCCTGGGGCCGCACCGCCACCGGCTGCGAGCCGTCCCGACGGATACGGACCGGGCCCAGCACGCTGAACCAGGGCACAGCCGGTGCGGGCGGACCGGCGGCCGGGCGACGGCGGTGCGGCGGGACGGTGAAACCGAGCCGCTCCAGCGGTAGTCCGAACATCTCCTCCAACACCCGCTGCCGCGACGGCCCCGGGCACGGCGGATTGGGCTGACGCCATCGCAGAAACTGCCGCGCGGTGATCCCCTGCGGCTCCCCCAGGCGTGCGGCGGCTACCGCGTAGGCGCTGCGGAAGAGCGCCGGGCCATTCCAGTGACGCTCCTCGCAAGCCCGTGCAAAAACCGCCTGTTCCATCTCATCCGCCCGCGTGTCGCCGGCTTCCGCCTGCCGGATGCCGGGGACACCGTAGTCCCGCGCGCGGACCCGCCACAGTAGCCAACCAGCCAGAAGTCCGATCCGGGCAGATTCGGTCGATCTGCCACGGAGTGAGTGGGCGGGACGACGGCGCGCCACTGCCGGACACGGATCGTGGTCCGCCAACGCCCTTTGCTGCGGGCAGCGCCCGCCGCGTCTTCTACGGTCAGAAGGGCGACCCGGCGCTCGTCAGCTTGGCCGCTTCGGGGCCCCGGCGTTGATCTGGGCAGCGGTGGCCAGCGCCTTGTCGATGCCTGTCCTGATGGCCTGGAGCGCACCGAGGTGGCCCCGGATGGCTGAGGTTTCGTAGGCCACTTGCGCGGCGTGGAAGACGCCGTGGCCCGCGGACACGGCTGGCATGTCGCGGACGGCCCGCACTCCCCTTCGGGTGAGTGCGGGCCGTCGCTGTCGCGGCGCGGGTCAGCAGCTGGAAGCGGAGCTGATGCGCACCTTGTCGACCACCCAGGAGTTGAACGTGGTGGTGGTCTCGGGCGGGGTGCAGTGCGTCCTGCCGTTGGTGAAGTGGGTGTACACGACGTCGTCGTGGCGGGTGTTCACCATCGTGGTGGCGCCCTTGCTGTTACCGAGGTTCTGCCAGCCGCTGGTGACGTCCTTGTACTGGCCCGTCTTCGTGGAGCCCTTGTAGAAACAGACGTACGGGTAGGAGCAGCCGGCGGCGGCGGACTGCGTGGCCGCCGAGGCCAGCGGGGCGAAGGCCAGGCCGGATCCCACTGCCACGGCGGCAACGGAGAGGGCGAGGTGCTTGCGAATGTTCATCGGGTCGGTTTCCTTCCCGGTCACGGGCCGGGTCCCCCAGTTGGATCCTCCGAGTTAGCCCGTGGCGCGAGTTACAGGAAACTGTTTGTGTATAAGAGTTCAATGAACCCAGGCGCCATGGAATGGGTGTTCCGTTTCGAAGGTGCTGGTCCTGGTCACCTGGCGTTCCGAGAGCTGCCCGGCGGCGCGGGGCCTACGTAATCGGACTTTCGGACTTGTGTCTGGTTACGCACTGAGTCTGTTTTAGTTCGGGGGACCACGGTGAACGGGCATCCGTTGAAACCAGGCGCAGATCGTGGAGCTGCTCACGCGACTGGTCGGCCAGGACCCGAACCCCAGCTGAACGCGTTCCTCGCCAGGACAGGGCCCGAACCCTTGCCGCCGGGACTCGGGCCTTCTTCCGTGCCGGCTGCCACTGCGCTGCGCGCGGGTGGTCACGTCGGGCCGTGACCAGGCCGTGCCACCGCCCGCGCTCGGTTACGACGCCGGGCGCTTCCTCGGAGACTTCTTCGCAGCCGGTTTCTTCCCGCCCGCGTTCGTCTTCTTCGCGGTGGTCTTCTTGGCGGTTTTCGGCGCTGCCCGCTGTCCGCTGATCTCGCGTACCTTGGCTTCGTCGTCGGCGTTGTTCTCGCCGCGGCTCTTCTTGGCGGCGCGCACGCTGTCCTGCAGTGCGGACATGAGATCGACAACCTTGCCCTTGGGCCCGGCTGGTGCCTCCATCTCGGGCGGCTCGACGCCTGCGGCCTTGGCCGAGATGACGGCTTCCATCGCTTCGCGGTACTGGTCTTTGTACTGGGTGATGCCGGTGCCGCCGATGGCCTCCATCAGGGTCAGGGCTTCGTCGACCTCGGAGTCGGAGATGTCGACGGGCTTGGGGGCGAGTCCTTCGGCCGAGCGGATCTCATCCGGCCAGTGGAGGACCTGAAGGACGATGGCGTCGCCGACGACCCTGAGCGCGCCGAGTCGCTCGCGGTTGTGCCAGGCGAATTTGGCGACGGCGACCTTGTCGCTGCGTTGGAGCGCTTCCCTGAGCAGCACGTACGGCTTGGCGGCGACGGCGCCGTCGGCTTGGAGGAAGTAGGGCTTGCCGAAGCGGATGGGGTCCAGTCGTTCGGCCTCGACGAAGGCTTCGACGTCGATGGCCTTGGCGGTGGGCAGGGGCAGGTCGTCGAGTTCCTGGTCGCTGATGGGCACGAGCTGATCTTTGGAGGCTTCGTAGGCTCGCCCGATCTCGGCCGGGTCGAGTACGCGGTCTTCGGTCTCGCAGATTTTGCGGTAGCGGATGCGGCCGCCGTCGGCGGTGTGGATCTGCCGGAAGCTGATCGAGTGGTCCTCGGTCGCGGGCATGACCTTGATCGGAATCGTGCTATTGACTGAACCAAGAGTCGAATATTCGCAGGTCGGAGGTGATGTCTGCTAGCTTCCCGGCCATGCTTGAGACCGGTGATTCGGGCCGGGATCTGGTGAGCTTCGTGCTGCCAGAAACTGGTGAGTTGGCGGAGACTGCCGACCCGGCACGTCCCTACGCGCTGCTCGACGCGGACGGTGCTGTGGTCATACCCGTGGAGGCATTCTTCGCGGAGCTTCAAGCGTGTTCGCGGCCGGCGACGACGGTCCGGTCCTACGGGATGGACCTTCTGCGGTGGTGGCGGTTCCTTTCCAGCTGGGGAGTGGCCTGGGACCGGGCGACACGGGTGGAAGCACGGGACTTCACCCGGTGGATGCAGATCGCGCCGAAGCCGACTCGCGTCCACTGGCGCCACCGCGTCCCCGATGGGGCCGCGCGGTCACGGGAGTCCCGGCCCTTGGCCGGGGTGCCGAATCCGGTGACCGGCCGCGCCGGGCCTGGCCTGTTGTACTCGGCATCGACGCAGGCGCACTCCGAGACCGTGCTGCGGTCGTTCTACGCCTTCCACCTGGAGGAAGGCACGGGCCCGATCCTCAACCCCTTCCCCACCGCACGGGAACGTCGCCGCCGACCGGTCGCCGCCAGCCGGTCGACGCGGCAGTCGGCTGGCGGTCGGTACCGGCCCTCGGTGCCGCGCCGCTTGCCGCGGCGGATGCCCGACGGCCGGTTCAACGAGTTGTTCGCCGCGCTGCGCTACAACCGGGACCGGGCCCTGCTGGCGTTCTGGGTCTCCAACGGGGCCCGGGCGAGCGAGCTGTTGACCAGCCGGCAGCGCGACCCGTTGCCTGGTGAGCAGCTGCTGGGGGTGGTCCGCAAGGGCACGGGGGCGTTCCAGCAGTTGCCGTCGTCGCCGGACGCGTTTGTGTGGCTGCGGCTGTATCAGGAGGAGTCGTGGCGGGCGGGGGTGCCCCGGGGCGCGGGAATGGCGTTGTGGTGGACGTTGCGGCGGCCGTTTCGTCCGCTGACCTACCACGCGGCGCGGGCGATGCTGAACCGGGCCAATGCGCTGCTCGGGGCGAACTGGACGCTGCATGATCTGCGGCACACGGCCGCGTACCGGATGGCCCGGGATCCGATGCTGGCCTTGACCGATGTGCAGTGGGTCCTGGGGCACGCGCATCTGACTACCACCCAGATCTACGTCCCTGCTGGCCGGGACGAGGTTGTCGAGGCGGTTCGTGCACATCATGAGCGGCAGGCCCATCAGGCCCGAATGCCGGCTGTCCCGGCCGCCGGGTACCGGACGGAGGCCCTCAATGACCTGTTCGGGAGAAGCCGATGAAGGTCCGCGTCCGGGATATGACCAGTTCAGAGCAAGTCCGGATGGCAGAGCGGCCGCCTGTCCCGCAGGCCGCGGGCGGCATGCTGCGGCAGGCTCAGGCCCGGTTCCCGGCTCGGTCCGCCGGGACGCGATGGCCCACGACGTGCTCGTCCGCGGAGGAGGTGATCGCACTCCTGGACCGGCCGCCGTTCCGGGCGGAGAAGAAGTACGCACGGTGGGCCCGCAGAACCGGAGCACGCGCGATCATGGCCTGGCTGGCCGGTTTCCCGGGCGAGAGCTGGCAGGAGCGATGGGAGGCATCTCCAGCAGCCGCGTGTCCTCACCGTTGGGCCCAGGAGGGCCACACCTGGGTGAGCTCAGCCGCCCAAGTGAAGTGGCCGATCGTGCAGACCGGGCTGTTGGTACTGGCCGGCGCGGATGTGATTCGGCTTCCGCTGACGTGGCTGTTCGGCCACCGGACTACCCACCTGCGCTCGGTTGTCGAGGCGCGTGATCCCGAGGGCTACGCGCGGTTGCAGGAGAGCGTCGATCCGAAGCGCTGGGCGTCTGTGGGAGGCGGCCGCGCCCGCCTGGCCCTGGCCCGCATCATGCTCGCCAAGGGCGGAGGCTTGGCGGACATCACTGCGGGTGACGCGATCCAGTACTCCATCGAGCTGCGGAAATCGGAGATCGACAACTCGGGTGGAACCCTCTTCTACTCGTGGCTTCGCAACCTGGGCTATCTGCCGTCCGACGCGCCGGCGACCCTGCGCTTCCTGGACCGGGTCACCGGGCAGCTCACCTGCGAGCAGCTCGTCGACCGCCACGGCGTGGCCTGCGCGCCGATCCGCCGGCTCCTGATCGATTACCTGGAGGAACGCCGGCCGAAGCTGGATTACAGCACTCTGGACAATCTGGCCCGCGCCCTGACCCGGAACTTCTGGTCGGACCTGGAACACCACCACTCTGGAATCAGCTCCCTCGACCTGCCGCCCGGGGTCGCCAGGGCCTGGAAGGAACGCTTCCGAACCCGGATCCAGCGGCGGAAGCGACCCGACGGCACCCTTGAGGAAACGGTGGTCGAGCGCGCCGACCGTGCCCCGCTGCTGATGGCCGTGCGGGCCTTCTACCTTGATATCGCACGCTGGGCCGCCGAGGAACCCGCCCGATGGGGGCCCTGGGTGGCGCCGTGCCCGATCAAGGAGGCAGAGACCTTCGACCGTAAACGCGTCAAGCGGGTCAAGGCCCGCATGGACCAGCGGACCCGCGAGCGCCTCCCGGCCCTGGAGACCTTCGCGAAGGCCGCGACCGACCACTATCGTCACCACGCAGCCCGGCTCCAAGCCCTCCTCGCCGTGCCGCCCGGCGCCACCTTCACGCTCGGCGATGCCGTCTACACCCGCACCAAGAACGGGGCCACCGCCAACGCCCGCAACCCTCACGGCGTCCTTCTCCGTTTCGACCAAGCCGAGCACCGTGCGTTCTGGGCGTGGGCCACGGTGGAGTTCCTCCGCCACACCGGCGCCCGCATCGAGGAGATGCTGGAGACCAGCCACCACGCCTTGATCCAGTACCGGCTGCCCACCACCGGCGAGATCCTCCCCCTGCTGCAGATCGCCCCGTCCAAAACCGACCAGGAACGCGTCCTGCTCGTCAGCCCCGAACTCGCCGACGTCCTGGCCACCATCATCCGCCGCGTCCGCGACCCCCGCACCGGCGCCATCCCGCTCCTGGCCGCCTACGACTACGAGGAACGCACCTGGAACCCGTTGGCACCCTTGCTCTTCCAGTGGGACCGCGGCGGCGAGAACTGCCGCATGAGCGGCGAGTTCATCCGCGACGCCCTAGCCGAGGTTCTCGCCTTCATCGGCCTGACCGACTCCACCGGCCAGCCACTGGACTTCACCCCCCACGACTTCCGCCGCCTGTTCATCACCGACGCCATCCGCTCCGGCCTGCCACCCCACATCGCCCAGATCATCGCCGGCCATACCAACATCAACACCACGATGGGCTACCACGCCATCTACCCCACCGAGACCATCGAGGCCCATCGCGCCTTCATCGCCCGCCGCAGGGCCACCCGACCCAGCGATGAGTATCGGACCCCCACCGAGGAGGAATGGGACGCCTTCCTCGCGCACTTCGAGAAGCGCAAGGTCTCCATCGGCACCTGCGCTCGTGCCTTTTCAAGCCCTTGTGTTCATGAACACGCTTGCGTTCGTTGCTCGCTCCTCCGGCCGGACCCGGCCCAGCGCAGCCGGTTGGAGGAGATCCGCGACAACCTCGTCGCCCGCATCGCCGAGGCCGAGCGCGAAGGCTGGCTCGGCGAGGTCGAAGGACTCCGGGTCAGCCTGGCTGGCGCCGAAGACAAGCTTGCTCAAATGGACCGACGAACTCCTGGCGGCACGGCGATCGACCTCGGCATGCCACGCATGGTCCCAGCTCAACCCATCCGGGAGGAGGGAACGGCTTCGCTGCGAGAATCACTGGATGACCAGCAATGAGATCCGCTTCGACTGCCGGCACCGTGGCGACGGCGGCGCGCTCGTGATCGTCCCCCGCATCGACGGAGCACCACTCACCGAGCTGATCGACGGGTTCGAGATCGCGGCCGGGATGCAGCCCGCAGGCGACGCCTACGGCGGTCTGATCCCGCAGTTCTTCCGGTTCGGCCCGATGCAGGACCATTTCCTCGGACGGTCCACCAACGCGATGGGGCCGAAGACACCCGTTCTCGGTTGTGAATGCGGCGAGTGGGGATGCTGGCCGCTCATGGCCCGCATCACCGCGACAGCCGACCTCGTGATCTGGGACTCCTTCGAGCAACCGCACCGCAAGACTCGCGACTACGTGGCATTCGGTCCGTTCCAGTTCGACCGTCACCAATACGATGACGCCTTGCGGGCCCTGAACGCCGCAATCGGCTCCGACGAGACGTGATCCGCACTCGCCAACGCTAGTTCAGAGAAGCGTGTGTCAGATGCCCTCAACTTCGGCCCGATCCCAGCCAGATGCCCCGACTTGAGAAGATCCACGACAATCTCCTCGACCGCCTCAAAGAAGGAAAGGACCAGGGATGGGTTGGCGAGGTCGCCGCCATCGAGACGAGCGTGGCCGCTGCGGAGGACAAGCTCGCCTCGATGCGTGAGATGACCGCTAAGCACACCACCACCAACCTCGGCATGCCCGACTTCCGCACCGGCACCGGACGTCAGACCTCGAGCACCTGACTCCTGCAGGTCATCAGCACATCGAAGCAGCTTACGGAACAGGATGGACGACATGCCCCACGAGCACACCCCCTTGACCAGATGGGATCCCGCGTCCCTTGCCGAAGTCGCTGACCGGTTCTGTGACCTGAAGACCCCCTGGTGGGTGGCGGGTGGCTTCGCCATTGAACTCGCAGTGGGCCACCGCATCCGAGATCACGGCGACATTGACGTCCTGCTACTGCGGCGCGACCAGCTCGCCGTCCAACAGGCTCTGCCGGACTGGAAGTGGTGGGCCGTCGATCCACCGGGGAGCCTGCGCCCGTGGGCATCCGGCGAGGCTCTTCCTGAGAGCGTTCATGACATCTGGTGCCAGCCAGCGCCAGGCGAACCCTGGCGCATCCAGATCATGCTCGACGAAGCCCATGACCAGGAGTGGGTGTCACGCCGTGATCCGCGAGTACGTCGTCCAATCGACACGCTCGGCCTGATCTCCGCCGACGGCATCCCCTACCTCGCACCGGAGGTGCAACTCTTCTACAAGGCCAAGGAGCCGCGGCCCAAGGACGAAGCAGACCTTAACGCAGCCCTTCCCACCCTCACTGACAACCAGCGACACTGGTTCGTCCACGCCATCACCCAGGCTTACGGACCGCATCCGTGGGCCGACCGGTTGCTGCGGTAATCCCAACGACACGATTGGCGACACGCCCGGAATCCCTGATGGTCCCAATTCGCTGGCCTCTACTCAGAGTGACCTGATCGGGCGTGCAGGCTGGCTCTCGGCCACACACCGCAAGTTCGGTCAAGCTTGTGTCAGATGCTCGCTCCTCCGGTCTGATCCAGCCCAACGGGCACGGCTTGCCGAGATCCGCGACAACTTGATCGCCCGAATTGCCAAGGCCGAGACGGAAGGCTGGCTCGGCGAGGTCGAAGGTCTCCAGGTCAGCCTGGCTGGCGCCGAAGAGAAGCTCCGCCAGCTCGATCGGGGCCACGGGCAGCATACGACCGTGGACCTTGGCATCCCCACCACGCGTCGTGATCGATGAACCCACGAAGGTGGGCTGCCGCATGGCCCTCAATTAAGATCGAGAACAAGTTCAAAGAAGCGTGCATCAAACGCCCTTCAGAACACGATCAAGTGCCGCCCGGCCTGCAGGTCCCCAGTGCGGCTTGCCGCCGGGAAGGCCCCGATCTCCGTTCTGCCCCATGAGCATCAGGAACAGGCTCTTCATAGCGGCCAGCCCGCGGGCGCGCCGGATCGCGGCCTCGTCTGCATGCGCGTACATGTCGAAGAACCGTGAGGCCGTGCCTGCGGGCAGCAGCACCCATGCGGCGGCGAGGTCCCACGCCGGATCGCCGGCGAACATGTCACCGAAGTCGACGATGCCCGAGAGCGTTCCGTCCGAGACGACGACGTTCGCGGGATGGAGGTCGCCGTGCACCCACACCGGCGGGCCCTCCCACGCGTGGGCCGCAAGGGCGTCGTCCCAAACCGACCGGACGTCGGCAGCGATGTCGTCGGGGGCAACGGCCTGGAAGAAGTTCTCGAAGCCGTCCGTGCAGTTCCTGGGATGGGCACCGCGGTCCGTAGCGATCGGCGCCTCGGCGGGCGCCTCCACATGGAGCGCCCGGAGGAAACCCGCCAGCGTGTCGGCCGCGTGGTTGCCGCGGCTGATCGAGCCGTGGTCCAGCGGCTCGCCGGGAACCCACGTCATCACGGTCCAGTGCTTGGGGAAGCGCGCGGACGGTTCGCCGAACCGCACCGGAGTCGGCACCGGGAGCGGCAGGCGCGGAGCCAGCACGGGTAGCCACCGCCGCTCCTTGAGCTGGAGCTCCGGGGTGAGGTCCATGCGCTGCATGCGCACGCCCAACTCATCCCCGAGGCGCCACATTTGGTTGCCCCAGCCGCCCGCCACCTCGCGGATGGCCAGCCCTGCAAGGTCTGGATGTTGCTCCTGCAGCAGGTCGCGGACCAGGTCTGCGGTGATCTCGATCTCGGTGTCGGTCATGCGAGGTCACAGTACTGAGGCGGTAGGCGGAGTGGCTCTCGCTCCGGAACATTTCGCTGTGATTCCTCTGGCATCACCGATTCGGTTTCAAAGAGCTGCAGACGTCTTCGCGTGAGTCTCACCGGTACCAAGGCCAAAATCACTCAACGCGATGTGCAGACAGCACGAGAACGAGAGATGGTCGACCTGGGCATGCCCTCGCGTTCGGCGAGAGCCCCGCACGAGCTACCTGAGTCCGGCCGCCTGCTTGCCTGCACAAGACGCTGCTGCCTGCGAACTTCCAAGCCGGTACTCCGGGCAAACGACACGATCAACCAGCAGGCGAGAGCTCCCGTGGCAGCAGCGGAAAGGACCCATGCATGTTCTCCGTCGAAGAACGGGACTGCCTCAGAGATCGCTTGATCCAGTTTGCCGAAGCTGACGAGACCGTCACTGGAGCGGCCCTGACCGGTTCACAAGCCACCGGACACAGCGATCGATGGTCGGACACTGACCTGGTTCTCGCAGTCCATGGCGAGCTCGCGGTGCCCTTGAGCCGCTGGACGCAGTGGTTCCACGGCGAGCTCGGCGCCCTGCATCACTGGGATCTGCCGGCCGACCGCAGAATCATTCGCGTGTTCCTCCTGCCCGGCTGGCTGGAGGTCGACCTCACGTTCTGCCCCGAAGAGGAGTTCGGTCCGCGAGGCCCGCAGTGGCGGACCATCTTCGGTGAGGAACGAACCCTGGCCCCCTTCCCGCAAGCCGATCGCGACACCCTGATTGGCCTCGCCTGGCATCACGCTTTACACGCCCACATCTGCATCCGGCGAGGCCGGGAATGGCAGGCCGAATACTGGATCAGCGCCTTGCGTGATCACGTCGTCGCACTGGCGTGCCTACGTCTTGGCTATGCGGCCGTCCACGCGAAGGGCGCCCACCTGCTTCCCGCGATCATGACTGCGCCACTTGAAGCAACGCTCGTCCGCTCGGTCGCGGCGTCAGAGCTACGACGGGCCTTGAAAGCAGCCGTCGCTGTCCTGACCGACGAACTCGAGCAGACCGACTCCCGGCTCGCTGCAAGACTCAGCCCGATGTTGGCTGAACTGGGAGGGAAGAGTCAGGAGTGAACCTCGTCCTCGAGGTGGGCTGGCGAACCCGAACGCCGGTTGCAGAGGTTGGTTCAGAGAAGTCACGAGGCCGAAGGACACGGCCCCAGACCAGACAGGGCGTGGCATGGCGTACCTCCCACGAGCCCCCCTGGGGTCGACTCCAGCGTAGGCCAACCTGGTGGGGAAGCTGGGGCGCGGTTACGTCATCCGGCCCTCCACCGCACACGGCGACATTCCGAGCGCTGACTCACCGCCTCGGGAATCGAACAGGTTTATGATTCCGTCATGGCCAGAGCCTACGACTTCCCTGAGGACCTGCTCACCGCGCAGGAAGAGCTTCACCAGGTCGCCCACACCCTTACGGCGGTGTACGCCCGTCTCCCGTGGTCTGTTGAGCCTCACCCGGGTTTCGACGATCCGGAGCGCTGGCGCCCGCGACAGCGCCCCGCGACCGACGGCTGGTCCGAGGAAGATCAGGCGGAGGTGCGACGGCTGCGCGACCGTCAGTGGGAGCTGACCAGCACCGTCGTCACGCACTCCTTCTGGCAGACGCTGGAGGGCCCGGACCGCGTCACCGCGCGGATGATGCTCAAGCACGCCCACGACGCCCCCGCCGACACACCGGCCGCCTAGCTGTGACGGAGGAGGCCTTCAGCCCTGAGGGTCCGGACCCGGATGCGCCAGGACCGCTGGCATGGCACGAGCTGGCTGATGGCCAGAGTGTTACGGCACAGGTCATGCGCCGCATCTACCGTCCCGGCCCCGGAGGCGGTTGGTGGTACGAGCTGCGTCTGTCCATCTGGGCTGAAGTGCAAAACAGGA
Source organism: Streptomyces asiaticus (assembly GCF_018138715.1). Lineage (NCBI taxonomy): Bacteria > Bacillati > Actinomycetota > Actinomycetes > Kitasatosporales > Streptomycetaceae > Streptomyces > Streptomyces asiaticus. Next base: position 24,722 of record NZ_JAGSHX010000002.1, on the reverse strand, counting down.
TGAATTGCATCTGATGCAACACTGCGCGAGTCGAGAGAACGCCAGTACCCGCTGATCGGCGGCCCGGGAAGGTCGAAGCACGAGAGTTCACTCGGTCCGCTGACCAGCAACGAGAACGGCCGACACAACAATGTTGCGTCAGATGCAACGCTTGCATGGTTACTGAGGCACCCGGATCGTCCCGTCTTGTGCTGGCGGCAAACGTCGTACATCTCGACCCGGCCAAGGCGGTGTTCGAGGCGATGAGGGAGGGCTGGGCTCGGCAGCAGTCGGCCCGGTTCCTGAGATCGACGACGATCGACCCGCGACTGCGGCTGATCGAGCGGCTGGAGGAGTTCACCGGGCTGTACCCCTGGCAGTGGATGCCCGCGGACGGGGAGGCGTTCATCGCCCACCTGCGCAGCGGGAGCAGTCCGATCCAGATGTCCACGGCCCGTTCGTACGAGGTGACGATCGGGCTGTTCCTGGAGTACCTCCTCGATGCGCGCTACGGCTGGATCGAGGTCTGCGCGGAGCGGTTCGGGGAGGTGCCCCAGGAAGTCTTCCATGAGGGCAACTCGGTTCTGCACACGGTGGAGTACGAGGGCGATCCCCGGCGCCGGCCGCTCACCTACGACGAGGTCCAGGCCCTCTTCGACGCGGCCGACGCCCGCCCCGCCCGGATCAAGGGTCAGGGCCGCAAGGGTGTCCTCACGACCCTGCGGGACGCCGCCATCCTGAAGGCGGTCTACGCCTTCGGCACACGCCGCACTGAGTCGTCCCGGCTGGACCTGGTAGATCTGCGCCGCAATCGCAAGGCCCCGCAGTTCGGCGCCTACGGCAGCCTGATGGTCCGCTACGGCAAGTCCTCGAAGGGTGCCTCGCCCAAGCGGCGCACGGTGCTGACCGTCCCGGAGATGGACTGGATCGTCGACATCCTCACCGAGTGGATCACCGAGATCCGGCCCCGCCTTTCTCCGGGTCGGCACCCTGCTCTGTGGGTGACCGAGCGGGTCGGACGGGTCGCGCCCCGCACGATCAACGAGGCGTTCGTCACCGCCCGCGAGGCCGCTGGCCTCGACGAGGACCTCGACCTTCACTGCCTGCGCCACAGCTACATCACGCACCTGACCGAGTTCGGCTACCCGGCCCGGTTCGTGCAGGAGCAGGTCGGCCACTCCCATGCGTCGACCACGGCCATCTACATGGGTGTGTCGAACGAGTATCGCAACCAGTTGCTGGAGACGGTGATGAAGAACCGTCTGGGTGAGGACTGGAGCGTGACCGCGTGATCAAGAAGATGGGCTACCAGTGGCAGCTGCGCCAACTCATGGCTAAGCGGGGCATGTTCCAGACCTCGGACTTGGTCCCACTGTTGGCGGAGCGGGGCATCACGCTCTCGCGCGAGCAGGTCTACCGGCTGGTGACCCAGCCGCCGCAGCGGCTGAGCATGGACACCTTGGTCGCGCTCTGCGACATCCTGGAGTGCACCCCGAACGACCTGATCAAGCCCGAGGTGGTGAACACTCAGGTCCGTAAGACCGCCGACGGTCAACCCGGTGACGTGCCGGTCGCCCGGCGCCGGACCGTCATCCGCCGCCCCGACCGGTCATGACGAGCAAGCAGACTTCGCGGCAGCGGCGGAGTGCACTGGACCAGGTCAGGGCCCGTCTGGTCGGCCACATCCAGGAGGTGACGGAGCGGCGGATGACGCCTGCGCAGGTCCAGGCCGTTCTTCAGCGGGCGAAGGCATGGCCCCCTGCTCCCGCACGGCAGTTGGACACGCATCTGGCGGAGCACCCGGACGCATGGTCCGCTCCGTCGCCGCACTGCCCCGTGACACTGGTCCGGCTTGCGAGCCTGCTGGACGAGGCCGGCTTCGGCGATGCGATCACCAGGCCGCGATGCGTCCATTGCGGCCGGCCAGACCCTTTGCCTCTGCGGACAACACCGCAGGGCCGGTGCTGCGGCTGGTGCTACTCCAAAGCGAGGGTGAAGACCTGCGGCCGGTGCAAGCAGGACGGGTTCATCGTCACTCACCGCGAGGACGGCCCTATCTGCCGACGCTGCTACGTCAAGGACCCCATGGTCGTCGAGGAGTGCGCCGGATGCGGGCGGATGCGCAGTCCGGCCCGCCGACTGGCCGACGGAACCGTGCTCTGCAGGAACTGCGTTCCGCGGCCCGAGCGTGAGTGCGCATCCTGCGGAACACTCGCCCCGCACAAGTACAGCAACACCGACGGCGCCCCGCTCTGCGGGAACTGCTACCAGGCCCCGAAACGCCGCTGCGGGATCTGCGGAGAGGACCGGGCGATCTCGGCTCGCCAGGCCGACGGCCGGACAGATGTCTGCACCCGCTGTTACCGCGGCTCCAAGGGAACCTGCGTTGTCTGCGGCCGCTTCCGCCACGGCCGTCACGCCACAGCCCGCGACGGCGCGTTCCACTGCCTCTCCTGCTGGCCACGGCCGATCCGGAAGTGCGATGACTGCGGCGGGATGAAACTCGCGCACAGCGCCTGGCCGATCGGCAACCTCTGCTCCGGCTGCTACCAGCGACGCACCCGGGTCCCCGCCCCGTGCTCCGTCTGCCGACGCCTGCGTGTCATGGTCGCCTGCGGCGCCGATGGTCAGGAGATCTGCCGGTCCTGTTGCGGCATCGACGCCCCCGACTCACACTGCCGGCAGTGCAAAGAACCGGACGACATCTACGACGACGGCTGCTGCCCCCGCTGCGTCCTCACCAACCGCGTCCACGGCCTGCTCAGCCCAGAGGGCGGCACCGTCCCCCCGCGTCTCAAGCCCTTGGCCACGGCCCTGACAGAAGCCGAAAACCCCTACGCCGTCCTCAACTGGCTGCGACGCAGCCGCGGTGCGGAATTCCTCGCCGACCTTTCAGCCCAGCAAGGCGAGTTCACCCACGAGATGCTGGATGCGCTGCCCCAGAACAATGCCACAGGCTGCCTTCGCGGCCTGCTCGTCACGGCCGGCGTTCTGCCCCGCCGACACGAGAACCTCGCCCGCCTGGAACTCTGGCTGGCCAACACCATCCGACAGCTCCCGCCCCACCAGGCCCGGGTGGTCCGGGCATTCGGCGAGTGGCACATCGTCCGCGACGCCCGCCGACGCGCGGCCCGGGACCGCTACACCACCTTGGCTGTCAAGGCCGACATCAGGGAAATCAAGGCCGCCATCGGCTTCATGTCCTGGCTGGACACGAACAAGATCGGCCTACAGGACACCACGCAGAGCGACCTCGACCGCTGGCTCGTTGACCACTCTTCCCTGCACCGGACGGTCGTCACGTTCATCCAGTGGGCGGTTGCCAGACGCATCACCGGCAGGCTCATCATTTCCCGCCCGCCCAAGAAGAACTCCTCCGGGTTCCTGGACGAACAAGACCTCCAGGACCAGCTCCGGCGCTGCCTCAATGACGATGCCATTCCACGGGACGCACGCATCATCGGAGCCCTGGTCAGGCTCTATGCCATCCCCGTCTCCCGCATCGTCGGACTGACCACCGACCGCTTTCACCGCGACGAAAACGGCGCCTACCTCACGCTCGACCGCCACCCCGTGCTGCTGCCGCCGAAACTGGCCCTGCTGATCGAGGAACAGATCGCCCAGCCCGTGACCGACTCACGAATGGACCAGCAGTTCGGCAACGGAAACGGCTACCTCTTCCCAGGCATACAACCAGGCAGGCCACGAAACGTGGCCGGCACCCACAGCCTGCTCAACCAGGTCGGGCTGCCCGTCCTCGCCGCCCGCAACACCGCCATGATCGAAGCCGTCACCAGCCTCCCACCCATCGTGGTCGCCGACCTCTTCGGCATGCACCCCGGCACAGCACAGAGATGGGCGAAGTACGCGAAAGACGACTGGAGCGCTTACCTCGCAGCCCGCATGGCCACCAGCGAATAGCGCACCCTCGAAATACTGCCTCTCCGCCAGTTGCTGCCGGACCGGATCACGGTCGAGCCTGACGAGGTCATCTTTCGCGTTCCCGCTCGGCTGGTCACTCCCATCGAGGACATTGACTACTCCGGCGTGCCGACCCGGCGGGAACGCCCGCCAGGCCGGCCGCCCCGCTCCGTCCCCGCCGCCCCGGCAGGCTGGTGGAGTGTGCAGCATCTGCCCGCGCCCGTGGGCGGACCCGGGCGCCGGGTCATCCACCACGAGTCGTGCTGGATACCGACCGGCGGCGCGGGCCTCACGCTCGACCAGGCGCTGGGCGAGCTTGCCCGGCCGGGCGGCGAGGCCTGTACCGCCTGCGAAGCCCGCCACCTCCCGCGGTCCTGAAGTCGCGTTTCGTTGGTTCTCCGCTGGGCGGCGGGGAGGTGAGACCTTGTCAGCCCCTGTCCCAGGTTCAGCGACAACCCGGGGCGGTGTGTTAGGCGTTGTCGCCCGGCGAGACGGGGCCGTTCGTTCCGGTCTGCGCGACGCCTGCTCGCGTGTGACGTCGGCCACCTACGTGGTCGATCCTGGCCGTCCCCGTGAGGGGCGCGTCTGCACTTGCGCTGGTCAGGGCTTTGATCACATGTCATGTATTTTCACATAAAACTACTTACCGTGCCGGTTAGAGATCACTGAGTAGTTTTTCTTAGGTTGCGGATGCGTGGTTCGGCCCGGAAATCGCTTAGGTGGAACTCGAGGACCAAGAAGCCTTCGACGTACACCCGTTGTGCGCCGTGTCCACCCCAACCTCGACGAAGAGGAACCGTGCGATGGATGTCCCCGCGATGCGTGACGCTGCCGGGAGGCCGATGTGATCGGTGACAGCACTTCCGAGGGCGCCGCGTCTCCGGACGCAGGAGCGCCTCAGCCGGTGCGCGTCCCGCTGCAGCTCCCGCTGGACTTCGAGGCCTTCTACCTCGGACACCAGGAGCTCTTCCACGACTACGCCGAAACCCAGCTCGGCGGCCGCCGAGCGGCGGAGGAAGCGATCCACAAGGCATTCCTGGAGATCCTGGCGAGCTGGGACCAGCTGCTGCAGGAGGGCAACCTCGAGCAGCGCGCCTGGGCGGTCGTCCGCCGGATCGTGGGGCGGAGGCTGGAGGCCGAGGGACGGCCGCCGGCGTTCGTCATCAACGGCCCGATCGAACAGGCCCTGCGTGCCGCCCGGGACAAGCTGAGGGTCATGCAGAGCGGCACCGGCCTGTACGAGGCGATAGCCGAGCTGCCGCCCCGCCAGTTCGACGTGGTGGTCCTGCGCTACATCCTGGAATACCCCACCTCCCGGATCGCCTGGTTCATGGGCCTGAGCGACCGCACCGTGGACTACCACTGCCGCAAAGCCAAGGAACGTCTGCGAGTGCAGCTGGGACTCCCCGCCAAATCCCAGGAAGCCAAGGAAGGAAACGGACAGTGACCGCTCTCGATGCTCTCCTGGCCGATGCCGCCATCCCCACGTCTTCCCGGTCTTTCGACGTCGCGGCCGGTCTTCGCCGACTGGCCGCCGACGCCGCTCTCACCTCCCCGAACCCGGACCTGGCCCGGGCCGCCCAGGCCCAGCAGCGCCTGAGTGTGGTCTCGCGCTGGGTCCTCAACGAGCCGGGGGCGGCCAGCCACGTCGACCGCCTGGCCGAGGATCCCGTCCAGGCCGGGGAAGAGCCGGACCCCGTCGCGGCCGCGGAGCAGCTGGACATCGACGGCGCCCTGGTCTTCGGCTGCCTGCTGTATCTGACCGGACACCCCGAAAGTGCCGAGTTCTGGTGGAAGCTGGCCGCGGGCGCCGGCCACCGCGCCGCCGCCTACTGCCTCCACCTGCGCCACTACGAGCTCGGCGAGGACCGCGAGGCCCAGCACTGGTTCCACCAGCTCATCCAGTCCATGGACGACGGCGCGGACGACGGCTTCTTCGAAGCGCTCGAGGTCGTCGCAAAGTACGTGGGCGCGAACGGCTCCACGGCCAGCGCGCCAACCGGCTGCCTGGAAGCCGAGGTCGAGCGGCTGGCATCCCGCGCACCAGGCTGCGGCATCGTCCACCGCCCCGACCGACGCCTGGCCGACCGGCTCCACCACTTCGCCAGCCGCCGCTGACACCGAAACAGCAAAGGAGCCCGACTCCGATCTCCGGTTCCAAGGCCACGGATCGGACGGGCTCCCAGCACGATGCCCCCAGAGAGGACCATCTGCCATGCAGCATAATCCCGTCCCGGCCGAGGGGCGCAAGAAGCCGGTCAATCCGGCGATCCGCCTTGCCCGCTGGACCCTGAGCCGCCGTCGCACCGCCACCCGTCTCATGCTGCAAGGAGCCTGCTACGGCACCGGCACCGCCGCGGTCAGCGGCATCACCGTCTGGCTCCAGCACATCCTGTGAGCCCGTCCTGGAAGCAGGTCACCAGGGGCCGGAATGATACAGAGACTTAAGCGTGCACCGCTGGTGCACCTTCAGGAGCTATATTTCCCTGATCGTGTGGTTTCGTCTCCTGGCGCCCCCCGCGAGCGGTGTTGCGGCCGTCCAATGGGGGGCGTGAACCATCTCTCCCGCGGCCTGGTGGCCGCTGCGCTGACCGTGCCCCTGCTGACCGCCGCGGCTCCCGCTGCCGCGCCGGCGGCGGCTGCCAGGTCGGCAGTGATCGACTGCCCCGATGGCTACGTGTGCATCTACCCCGAGACCGGCTTCGGCGGGCAGCCGTGGGTGAAGCGGGCCGTCGACGGCAGTGTGAAGGACCTGCCCTCCGCCATCCGCGATCGAGGCAGCTCGGTGCGGAACAACTCCGGCCGCACGGCACGCGTCTACGAGAAGCGGAATTTCTCGGGTCGGTGGGTGTGCGTCACCAAGAGCGGCGGCTCGATCCACGACCTGCGCGGCTACAACCTCAACGACCAGACCCGATCCCTGCGTATCAACCGCAACGACTGCGGCTGACAAGTCCTCCCGTCCGCGTGGTGCCTCCCGCGCGGGAAGCGCGCCTCGCCGAGGACCAACTATGTCCCGTATCCCAAGCGCCTTGCGGACAGCTGGAGTCCAGGTGCCGCACATCCACTTTGGGGTGACGCCACCGGAAACTGAGCGTTCGGCCCAGTGGGGCACGTCACGGTGACGGTCATGATGATTCGTTGCTGGGCCGCTGCGGTGGCCGCCACGCTGGCAACTGCCGGTCTCGTGGGCTCCGCACCCTCGAGCTGGGCTGTACCGAGCACACCGGGCACCGCGTCTTCCACCACCGCTCCCGTAACAGCGGCGGAGCTCCCGGAGCCCCCGACCGCCGAGGAGGCCTGGGCAGAGCTGGGCGAGCTGACTGTCGCGCCCGAGGACGATGTCCCCGGCTACAGCCGGGCGAAGTTCCCCCACTGGGCCACCCAGTTCGGCACCTGCGACACCCGCGAAGTCGTCCTCGCTCGGGACGGCGATCAGGTCGCCCAGGACCGGCAGTGCCGGGCCACGGTCGGCAGCTGGCGCTCGGCGTACGACGGTGCGGTGCTTGACACGGCGTCCAAGGTGGACATCGACCATGTCGTGCCGCTGAAGGAGGCGTGGCGGTCCGGTGCCTCGCAGTGGACGACCGCGGATCGCCGGGCGTTCGCCAACGATCTCGCCCATTCCCAGCTCATCGCCGTCTCAGCCCACTCCAACCGGGCAAAGAGCGATAAAGACCCCTCCGACTGGCAGCCAGACCTGGCCAGCTACCGCTGCACATACGCCCGTGCGTGGATCTCGGTCAAGCACGCCTACGCCCTCACCACGGACGAGGAAGAACATGCCGCGCTGACCGGCATGCTCGACACCTGCCCCTGATGCGCATCAGCTCCCAGCGCGCTGGCATGGCCGGCGCGCCGGGAGCCCGGGGGAGGGGGGAATGCCGCCGGGCACCAAGCGATGGCGGCCGTCGCCGCCCGCAGGTGCTCCCGCGCGCTCTACCGCTGCCCCTGATACCGCGTCATCATGGCGCGGTTACAGAGGTGAAGAATCTGGAGTAGCTCGTGAGCAAACATCGCAAGCCGGATCCTGATCCGGGGCAGGGAACCCCGCCGCCGAACAACTCGGACGGGCAGGTGCCGCCGCCTCCGCCGCCGTCCGGGACACACCGGAAGTAGACCGCGTGACCGACTACGACGCTCTTCGGCAGCGGCTGGACGAGGCCATGGACCAACTGGGGCTGTGGCCTGGCCGCTCGCCTTGGACACGGCAGGCCGTCGCCGACACACCACGGCACGCCTTCGCGCCCGACCGGCTGTGGCGCTGGGACGGCCACACCTACCAGCCACTCGACTGCGGCACCGACCCCGACCGGTGGACCGCCGAGGTATACGGCCGGCCCTACGACGCGGCCGTCACCCAGATCACCGACGGCGCGCCCTCCTCGAGCCTGTCGTGTCCGTCGATCGTGGTGGACATGCTCGACTCCCTCATGCTCGACCCCGGTCACCGCGTCCTCGAGTTGGGGGCCGGGACGGGCTGGAACGCGGCCCTCCTCACCTGGCGCGCCGGCCCCGGACGCGTGATCAGCGTCGAGGTGGACGACGAACTGGCCCGGCAGGCCCAGGAACACCTCGACGCGACCGGTACCGACGCGGCGGTCGTGGCCGCCGACGGCACCGATGGCTGGCCGCCCGGCGCGCCGTACGACCGCGTGGTCTCCACCTACGCCGTCGACCAGGTGCCCTGGGCGTGGGTGGAGCAGACGCGGCCGGGCGGGAGGATCGTCACCCCGTGGGGGAGGCTGGGGCACGTCGCGCTGACCGTTGCCGACGACCACCGCTCGGCGGTGGGGTGGATGCAGGGACTGGCGACGTTCATGCCTGCCCGCGGCACACCGCCCGCGAGCAGCTGGCCGCACGTGCGCGGCACCGGCCCCGCCGACGACGAACGCCCCTTCACACGGGACCTGCACCCGCTGAAGGACGACGCGTACCTGCTGTTCGCCCTGCGCATCCACCTCCCCGACGTGCAGATCAGCACGGGCATGGATGACGACGGGGTGAACGTATGGCTCCACGACGGCGTCGCCTCCTGGGCCACACTCAGCACACTCCCCGATGGGAAGGCCGTCGCGTACCAGGGCGGGCCGCGGCGCCTGGCCGACGAACTGGAACCTGCCTGGGAATGGTGGCTGGCCGAGGGGCAGCCGACCTTGTACGACTTCGGCATGACCGTGAAACCCGAGCGCCAGTACGTATGGTGCCGGGATGCAGCAACGGGGCCGCGCTGGCCGCTCCAGGCCCACGACCGGGCTGCGGTGTAGAGGCTGCGCAGCCTGCACTTTCCGATAGAGCCGCACCATGCGGTGAACGTCCTGTCCGCTGGTCCCTGAGCCGCTGTCTCGTGAGGGCCGGCATCGGGGCGCCGCTGCCGGGCAGCGTCATCGCCATCTGGCTCCAGCACCTCCGGTGAGCCCATCCTGGACACAGTCCACAAGGGCCGAAATGTTGAGGGGGATTCGTTGCAGTTCAGGCGCTCTGAGAAGCCCGGTGGCCAGCACATGCGTCTCCTGCGGGAAACGGTGGCCACCCGGCCTTCCACATTCCGCGGCGGAGATCTGCATGAGGGGTGGATGCTGTACCGGTGGGACACGGAGGCCGGAAGGGTCGTGCTGGCCTATCCGGTCCGCGAGGGCCTCGGCATGGTGATGCCGAGCGCGTCCCTGCTGGACGAACTCGCTGCTGATGCGGCCGCGCTGGCCGTGGTCGAAGCCGACTACAACATCCCCCACGGGCCGAGCCTGGAGGCGGTCGATGCCGCAGCACCGGACATGCCCTACGGGACGACGTGGAAGCTGCTGGGGCGCGTGCTGGGCCATCCCGCACCGTACTGGCACAGCAGGGTGCGGGACCCGGAGCTGATGGCGGAGTGGAAACCGGGAGCACCTACCTTGAAGGTGCCCGCCCGCGTCACGCCTGATCTGGGACCGCTGCTGCGCCTGGCCGCTGAAGAGCCTGACGGCTCGCATGCGGCCGCGGCCGCGCTCGACACTGCACGTCGGGCTGTGTGGGACGAGGCGACCGGTGCCCTGGAGCAGATCGCTAGGTACGTGGATGCCAGCGAGGACATCGACTCGATCGCGGTCGCCGCCCGCCCGCTGAGGCCTCACCCGCCCGAAGACATCGCCGAAGAAATCCTGCGAGACGGTTGGAAGATGATCCTGGCCCGGCCGGACGTCCTCGCCGCCCGGTGCGCTCGCCTCGGGCAGGTGCTGGGCGCCAACCGCTACTTCCCCGGCGCGTGCGAGATCACCGTCGACCCCTCCTCCTGCGCGGAAGCCGCACAGTGGGCTTCCCGACTTCAGCCGAGCCCCCGCACCGCGCTGGCCACCTACCTCGGCGACACCGGAGAGCAGCAGATCCTCATCGATCCGCTGACCGACATGCCGGCCGTACACACACGCGACGGAGCGATCGAAACCCTCGCCCCGCAACGCCTGCCCACCATCTCCCCGCTCGCCACCCTGACCATCGGCCACGGTGCGGTCTGGGTGCGCACCCAGGACGGGACCGTCTTCCTGGCGCCCCAGGTGATGAAGGGAGGGAACTACACCTACGGCTACGGCGGCGGAGGGCCGAGGGCGCTTGCCAAGCTCATCGACACGCTGCTGGACGACATCACCAACCCCGCGCCCGACTACGGCGCAGAGCAGCCGTCGCCCGGTCTCGTGCACGCCACCCAGGAAGGGTGGAAGGGCCGCACCCCACCGTTCACCCTGACCCGGGGCGAGCTCGACGATCTCCGGGCCAGATAAGGCCCTGCCCCCACCTCGGCGCCCGGGCCATCGGCACCCGGCTTCGGCCTACGTCAGCTCGACCGCTTCCCATTTCGGTTCGACAGCCTGCCCCGGGAACCGGTCCCTCCCTCTGCCGGTCCCGATCACGGCCGAGGCTGCCACGAGGGTTGATGCCGTGTCATCGGGACGATCGGTCAGCTCCCGAACCTGTGCTGCGGGCCCGGGAGAGCTCGCAGCACATCAGGCCATCGCGCCCGTGCGGCGTGTCCGACCCTGCCATCGCGGCCGCGGCGGTGCCGGGCAGACAGCGGTGCCGGCCTTGGGAAAGGCCGCTGCCCCACGGCTCGTTGACCGCCTACAATGGGCAACGGAAGGTCACTGATCTTCTCCGGACCGTCCCGGCTCCTCCGGCGGACGTGGGCCATGTGCTCGCCGTTCATCGTGTCAGGCACCCGGCTGATGAAGGTTCTGTCCAGCGGCGTTGTGACGCCGTGAGGGACGGGCCATCCGCCGTTACAGGAGGAGATCCGCGCACCGTGATATCGCCCGTTGGCCATCCCGGCTTGTCCGCCTGGTCGGACGAGTCCTTTCAGGAGAAAGACTCCGCTGGCTTCTACATCATCGCCGCGGCGGTCATTGAGCCGCAGATGCTGGATGCCGCGCGGGAGGCCATGCTCGCTCAGCGCGGCCGCAGGACCACGGCCAAGGCGCACTGGACCGAGATGGACCAGCGGGAGAGGAAACAGGCCGCGAAAACCGTTGCACGCCTGGGGGGCGTTCATGTCGTCGCGGTCGGCTCCCCCGTTCCCCGCCGGAAGCAGGAGCGGGCCCGAAGCAAGTGTCTGACACAGCTGGTCGCCCAGCTGCACTCCTTTGGCGTCGCGCAGCTGTTCATGGAGGCTCGCGAGCCTCAGCTCAACCAGCGCGACATCCGCACGGTGCAAAGTGCCCGCTTCTTACTGCCCAAGGGGATCAGCTTCCGTATCGAGCACGTATTCGGGCGGGACGAGCCGCTGCTGTGGGTCGCAGACGTCGTTGCCGGCGCGTGCCGGGCTCACCAGCTGGGGGAGAACGAGTACTGGGCAGAGCTAGCCAACGTGGTGGCAGAGTTCGACGTCAAGACCGACTAGGAGCCCAGAAATGCGCCGAGCCAGGCTCCCGGTCTGCCCCAGGTCACCTGGCTCCACTTCCGGAGGCCCACGGCCACCGGCTCACCATGCAGTGTACAGCCCGCGCCCCGCGGAAGCGACTGCTTCCCTCTGACCAGGAAGGTTCTGCCCGTCTAGGCATGCAGGTGGTCACTGTGGTGTGCCCAGGTGATTCCGCCGAGCGGTGACCAGGGCACGCCAGCGCTCCCGGACGGTTTGCGCATCGTCAAGCCACTGTATGGCGCTCCCAGCGGGCTGGGGCAGGTCTCCCATAGCGGTGGCGATGTCGACGTAGTAGGCGAAGTCGCCGTTCGCGGTTGCCTCACGCAGCTGGCCGATGGTGGCTGTCAGGTCGTCCTGTGCGCCGCATACGGCGTGGTGGAAGGCGACGGCGGTGTGGATGAGTGGGGTGAGCCAGGGAAGGCCGGCGACGGTGCTCTCGGTGTGCAGGACGGTGGCGCGGTCGGTGACGTCGCGGTCGGTGCCGGCATCACGGATGAGGGCCGCGACGGTGGCGTAGTAGGTGGTGGCGCGCTGGTCGAGCGGGGCGAGGTACTGGTGGGCGAGGGCGAGTTCGTCGTCGGCGCGGTGTGGGTCGGTGAAGGCGGTGACCAGGGCGAGGAGGGTCTGGGCGATGGCCCGCTCGCCCGGGGCGTCGTGCTGTTCTGCTTCGGCCCGTGCGGCTTCGAAGGCGGCGATGGCGCGGTCGATGTCGCCGTGGGGCCACCGGATGTGGGCCAGGACGCGGTGGTGGCGGCCTTCCCAGCCCAGGGTAGGGATGGCGGCCAGGGCGGTGGGGAAGTCGCCGCGGATGCGGGCGAGGTTGGCCAGGCCGCGGCGGGCGCGTGGGGCGAGCTGGCCGCCTGCGTCGGCGACCTGGCGCATGCCGTCCAGGGCTGCGTCGGTGCGGGCGAGGTCTTTGTGGGCTTTGGCCCGGTAATACAGGGCGAGCTCGGTGAGTTCGCCGGGGAGCAGTCCGGTGTCCAGGACGGCGGTGAGGCGTTCGGCGGTGCGTTCGCGGTGTTCGTGCTGGCGGCGGGCGATGGCGGTGAGGAGTTCGGCCAGGGCGTCGGCGGGCGTGTCCGGGCCGGTCTGCGGCCCGGTGCCGGGGGTGTGGGTGGGTGGGGCGAGGGGTTCCCAGACGGAGTCGTCGGTGTAGGCGAAGGCGGCGTCGGTGAGCCAGCCGAGGTCGCCCAGGTGGTGGTCGCGGGCCAGGCGCAGGCCCTGACGCAGGCACGCGATGAGGAGGGTCCGGCTGGGGAGGAGGGCGCTGGTGTCCTGCCACTGCCGACCGAGGGCGGCCAGAGCGCGTTCGGCGGCTCGGTGCCAGTCGGCGGGGGTCCAGCGGTCCTCGGTGTGGTCATCAGCCCGTAGCGCGGTGCGGATGGCGCCGTGCAGGTGGTAGGGCCAGATCGCGTACGGATCCTCGCTGATCATCGGACGCTCGACGAGCTGGCGTGCTGCCGCCTGGTGGGTCAGGCCCGCCGCTTGGGTGGCCAGCTCCAGGTCGAAAGCATCCAGCAGGCTGGCGCTGCGCAGGACGTGGCGCTCGTCGGCGGTGAGGTCCGACATCGCGCGGGCGACGAGGGCAGGGAAGGTGTGGTCGAAATCGTCCGGGGTGGGGGTGCGGCCGGTGCGGCGGATCTCCAGGTAGCGGGCGACGGCCAGGTCCAGGTGGAGCGGCAGCCTGTGGGCGCGCTCGGTGATGACGGCGCGGATGGCGGGGGTGATGAGCGGCTGGCCGTCCTGGGTGAGGCGGCGTGCGAGGTAGTCGTCGCAGTCCTCGGGGGAGAAGTCGCCGATCAGGTGCTGGCGATCGCCGCCGGCGGCCTGGGCAGGCTGCCCGGCCTGAGGGGCAAGGCCGGGCCAGGCGTGAGGGCCGGTGAAGTCCAACTGCCCTTGCACAGTAGGGTCGGCCCACGCCAGGCGATTGCGGCCGCCGATGACGAAGAACGCGTTCGGCATCAGCCACACCAGGCGCTGAAGGAGGCGCTCGGTGTCGCGGTGGCGATCTGCGGTGTCCTCGAAGGTGTCCAGCAGGATGACCGGAACCACCGCTCGCTTGGCCGGCAGGCGGCTGATCTCCCATGCCAGCAGGTGCGGATAGTAGGAAAGCGCCTCCAGGTCGGGGTCGGCCTCCAGCAGAGCGGCGGTCCGGGCGCATCCGGCCAGGGCCCGTGCGCGTTCGCGGCGCTCGCGCAGTGCCTGCACGAGCGCCGTGGCAATCTGCCCGGCCGCTGATCCGACCAGGCCAGGCAGTTGCAGGGCACTGGCGACCTGCCCGACCGCGGACTGCACCTGCTGCGGTAGCAACTGTCCGAACTTGCCCACCAGGCCGGTGCGCCGGACGTACTCCTCCAGCGGCTCCCCGGGATGCTGGGCGTCCCAGTAGCGGCGCAGCGCCAGGTCGAAACTGGGCAGGGGGCGGCCGACGGTGGCAGCCAGGGCGAGCCGGATCGTCAGCACGACGCGCTCGAAGTCCGTCGAGGCCGAGCGGGCCAGGTCGATTCGGACAGGGAGGATCGTCTCGCCTGCCCAGGCGGGGGTGCCCCACTGCCGGGGGCGCTGCTCGGCCGCAGTGAGCGCCGATTCGATCTTGCGCAGCAGGGTCGACTTGCCGACGCCGCCGACCCCGTGAAACACGATCACGTTGGTACGCGGGCTCTCCAGGTCCTCCACGTCGAAGCTCGGGGCAGCGATGTGCCGCAGGTGCTCCTCGATGGCGGTGGCGACGACGTCCCACTGGCTCTGGCGGTTGGTGAACGCCTCACTGCTGCCCACGGGGTCGTTGGAGCTGAACAGCGCACGTAGGTCCATGTGATGAGGTCCCCCCGGAAGTGATCACTGGGCCCCAATGTATGCCGCGTACCGTAGTCGGCCCAGCCCCTGTTTCAGCCCACAACGAGAGTGATCGTTTCGCTGTGGGTTCCGGCACCGAGGTGGTCTTCCTATGCACGACGCCGCATCGTCCTCGCCTTCGTCTGGCGACCCGCAGCCCTCGTCCGAACCGGCCCAGAGCCCGGGCGGCGACAACGCCGTCTCCTATGAGGAGGCGTTCGAAACCGTGGGCGCCGTCATCGCCTGGTACGGCCGAGCGCTGCTGCTCGCCCGGCGCTCCGGTGACCAGCAGCGTCTGGAGGAGCTGAAGGCGCAGCGGCAGAAGTGCGTGGAGGAGCAGCAGCGGCTCCAGGACGCCGGACCCAAGGAGATCGCGCGGATCGCCGCCGAATACGCCACGCGTCTGAAGGAACTGGAATCCACCGACCAGCGTGGCGAGTCGTAACCGCGCGGCGCCCGCGGCCCGGACCGGCCCACCGACGAAATGCGCTCACCTGCGGACACGTTGCACGGCGGCGGGCGCGGGTTCCCGTGTTGAAGTTGTCGAATTCCCAAAACGGCTGGGTCTTCCCCGTCTCCTGTTGTCGTGCGGTAGGAAGAGTGTCAGTCACGCGGCAGGGAGCTGCGGGGGTGGGGCCGGGAGGGCTAAGTGGCGTTCGAGAGGCCGGACCCTGGTCTGGAGCAGGCCGCTGCATGTGGTGATTCACGGGCGATGATGCGTCTTGCCCGCTTCTTCGAAGACTGGAATCCCGAGCAGTCTCAGCGGTGGTTTCACGATGCCGCTGAGGTCGGTGAGAGCGAAGCGATGTACCGTCTCGCCGAGCTCCTCACCAAAGGGCAGGCAGACCAAGCCCGGCATTGGTACCGGCGGGCCGCGGAGGCGGGACACCTCGAAGCCATGTACGCGATGAGCAGGATCGGCGATAACCTCGAGGAGCGCGGCAGATGGCTGCGACGCGCCGCCCACAGTGGGCAGGTCGAAGCGAAGCTGGAGCTTGGCCGCGCACTCCGTGATCGGAGCCTGCCCCAAGAGGCGGAACGATGGCTCCGCGCAGCGGCCGAAGACAACGGAGAGCGGTGGGTCGAACCACTCGACCTGGCCGCGACCGACGCCGGCCTCGGTCCGCGCCACCAAGCATGCCTTGACCTCGTCGCTCTGTTGACCGCACAGGGACGCTTCGACGAAGCAGACCAGTGGCGTGGCCGAGCGAGGCGCATCCTTCGCTGGGAGACAAGCGTAAATCGCTCCTTCTTCACGCGATCGGCTACAGGAACGGTCGTGGTGACCGCCGCGGTCACGACCGCTGTCATCCCCTTTGTCCATGCCTTGATATCCAAAGCAGCCGAGGACGCGTACGGACAGGCCCGCGCCCTGGTCCAACGCATGCTCCGCCGGTCCCCCTCCTCCCCGAGCGAGACCAACAACGGGGCGACACTGCTCATCGCGGACGATCCCGACGCACACATCACCCTGTGCTTGTGGTCGGACGTCACGGACGAGGCCCTGCGGGCCCTAGCTTCTCTTGATCTCGACGAGCTGACCGCCCAGCGGCCTGACCGCGGTCGGATCCGCCTGGTCTGGAACTCGGCCACTGCAAGATGGCAGATCCGCGGCGACCACCCGGACCAGTAAATCGCCCCGGCGAGCGCTCGGTGCCACGATGAGGCGTTACTAAGGGGCCGTCTCAAGTCCGGGGGCTGTGCGGCACCGGCGTATGTCCGCAGCTCGGCTGTGCCGACGATCCCACGACCAGGCTGAGCACGCCGGTGTGAGAGCACCTTCATCACCTTCACGCACTTCCTGCTCCTGGACGACGACGATGTCCTTCACCTCACCGGCCTCAGGCCGTCGGTTCTCTTCACAGAGCAAGCCGTCATGACTGCTGCGCGGGCCCGCCACTTCCCCCGCCCAATGGCGGGACCGACGCATGTCACAGCAACTCGAAGCAAGGCAGTACGGGTAGACCTAGTACGGGTTACCCATCTCCGTGGACGTCCGGCACTTCACACCGTTATTGCAGATCTCCACTTTCATGCCCAGCAGGGGGTCACCGCCTGCGAAGGTGCTATTCCATGCCGGACCAGTGCCACCGTGGCAGCCCCGGCGGTTGACGTGCCAGGGTCCGTGCCAGGTGTACTGCGACCCGGTGCTGAGGTGGTACTGGTGTGCCAGGATCCGCATCTTGGGCAGGTGGTCGTCGCAGCGGTTGTCCGCGACCGACATGCTGACCTTGGCGGAGTAGTGGCTCTGGAAGGTGACGGTCGCGCTGCCGCAGGCTCCGGAGAAGCAGACGTCCCGCCGCTGTGCTGCGGCCTGGGCATGGACGGACACCTGGTCGGCCTGTGCCGGCGCGGTACCGGACAGCCCGGCGCCCAGCGCTAAGGCCGCTGCTGTGAGTGCGAGCCGCTTGTGCATGCTCATATCCGATTCCCTTCTGTGTTCGGCTTCGTCATCCATCTCAGCGGCTGGCGATAAGGGATTGATTAATTCTTTCTCACTGCGCGGAATCCCACCGGAGCTACTCGTTCCTGCCGCAGGTCTCGAGGCTCTGACCAGCGCGATGACTCGCCATTGGTAGTAACGAGGTGCAAGGCAGCCGGGGACCGGACTTTGAGGCGGACTTTCGGCTGGTTGTTCTGGCCGTCAGCGGTCTTACTCCGGGCTACGGTGTGTTCTTGGCATGCTGGGGCGGGAGGGCAGCGGACATGAGGCAGACAGTCTTCGCGCAGGCATGTGAGGAGCGTCAGTGGGGCCAGCCTTCGGCCTTCCTCGATGCCTATGCGGCGGTAGCCGAGCGGTTGGGGGAGCCTCAGAAGATCACCTCGCGGCAGTTTCATCGGTGGCGGCAACCCGATCCGCCGTGTCCACGGCCGTCGAGCCAGCGCGTACTGCAAGAGATGTTCGGAATGCCGCTCGAACAACTCGGCTTCACCGTTCCCCCGCACCGACGGCGACCCGCGACGACATCTCCTGCCGCGTCCGGCACCTCAAGGATGGCGGGCCTTCTGCAAAGGCCGGGGCGGAACAGTACGCTCCGACAGCCCACCCCACCCCCCAAAGAATCCCCTGCCCCGCTGCGCTTCGCAGTGCTGGGCCCGGTGCGAGTCTGGCGCGGAAAGCGGATGCTGCCGCCCGGCCAGCCGCAAGAGCACGCTGTGCTGTGTGCGCTGCTGCTGCGCCAGGGAAAGACCGCGACCCGGGACGAGCTGGTGGACGCGGTGTGGGGGGAACACTCACCGCCTCGCGCGATCGCAGCACTGCGCACGTACGCCTTCCGGCTGCGCAAGGCGCTCGGGCCCGGCGTGCTGGTTTCTGATGCCGGTGGCTACGCGGTCCGCCTACCACCCCAAGCGATAGACCTCAGCGAATGCGAGGCATTGGAGACAGGCGCGAAGCGCGCCAGAGCAGAAGGCGACCTACCCCGCGCCCAGAACCTCCTGCGCCGGGCGGCGGGCTTATGGAGCGGTGAGCCGCTCGCCGGGGTCCCCGGCCCCTACGCGTACACCCAGCGCAGCCGCCTTGCACAGTGGCGCTTGACCCTTCTGGAAGCCCGCGTTGAACTCGACCTGGAGCTGGGCCTGCACACAGAGGTGGTCTCGGAGCTCACCACGCTGTGCGCCGAAGACCCTCTGCGGGAACGACCCCGTACCCTGCTGATGCTTGCCCTGTACCGCAGCGGTCGACGAACCGAGGCACTCGGCGTGTACAATGACACCCGCCGTCTCCTCGCCGACGAACTCGGCCTGGACCCAAGCCCCGAACTCGCGCAGCTCCACCAACGCATCCTGCGGGCAGACCCCACGCTCGCCGCCCCCCAAGCAGACCCGGCCAGTGGTGGAACCGCACGCCCGGCCACGCCGCGCCCGGCACAGCTCCCGGCAGCCCTGACCGACTTCACAGGCCGCACCACCATCATGGAGAGCATCCGGGAACGGCTGCTGCGCTCACAGGGAACAGTGACGGCGATCTCTGCGCTGCGAGGAGGAGGCGGGGTGGGCAAAACCACTCTGGCCATCCATATCGGCCACGCCGTCCGCGAGCACTACCCCGACGGGCAGTTGTATGCGAACCTGCTCGGCCACAGCAGCCGGTCGGCGGGCCCCGAAGCCGTGCTCGGCGCCTTCTTACGCGCCCTGGGATGGCCGCCGGACACCCTGCCAGAAGGAATACATGAGCTCGCCGCGCTCTACCGTTCGACTCTTGCTGACCGCAGGGTGCTGGTGCTGCTCGACAACGCGCATAACGCAGCCCAGATACGTCCGTTGCTTCCCGGGACCGCCAGTTGCGCGGTCTTGATCACCAGCCGCAGGCGGATGACCGACCTCGACGGTGCCCATCTGGTCGATCTCGACGTCATGGACCCCCAAGAAGCTGTGGCCCTGTTCACCCGGATCATCGGCCCGAAGCGGGCGGCGGCCGAGCCAGAAGCCTGCCACGAAACCGTCGTTGCCTGCGGCTTTCTGCCACTGGCCATCCGCATCACCGCAGCCCGCCTCGCGGCCCGCCCAGCATGGAACGTGTCCCTCCTGACCCACAAGCTCGCCGACGAACGCCGCCGACTGCGTGAGCTACGAGCAGGCGATCTGGCCGTCGAAGCGTCCTTCCAGCTCAGCTACCGCCAACTCGAGCCGCGACAATCCAGGGCCTTCCGGCTGCTCGCGCTGGCCGACGGCCCCGACATCTCCCTCACCGCAGCAGCCGCCGTGCTCGCCGCAGACACCGACGAGACCGAGTATCTACTGGAATCCCTGGTCGATACCAGTCTGCTGGAATCCAAGGAACCCGGCCGCTACCAGTACCACGACCTGGTACGTCTTTACGCGCGAGGCTGCGCCGAACAAGAAGAGACAGCAGAGGAACAGAAAGCAGCCTTGACGCGCCTGCTGGAGTTCTACTTAGCTTCGGCGGCCCATGCCTATGCTTTGCGGCAACCCGGCGACCCCATCGCCGACTACCTGCAACCTACCAAGATCCCCGGACTGTCCTTCCCCGACCAGGCCACGGCACTCGCCTGGACATTCAGGGAAGCCGAATGCCTACTGGCTTGCGCCGCGCAAGCACCAGAGGGGGATAGCGTGCGCTCTGCGGCTGATCTTCTCCTGATAACGCGGGATCTATGCGAATCCGGAGTGAACTCACACCAGTACAAGGCCGCAGCCATCACAGTCCGCGATGCTGCCCGCGCTGCCCGGAACCCGAGCGCAGAGGGCCGGGCCTGTGTCCACCTTTCATACCTGTACTGGAGGGAAAATAAATTCCACGAGGCCGAGGCGGAAGCACGGCGTGTCGCCCGCCTTACCGTCCTGGCCGACGATCCCGTTCCGGCCGGTAACGCGCTGACCCGCGTGGGAATTATCGACATATGCAAAAAGCAGTACAAGGAAGCGGAAGAGTCATTTCTCCAGGCACGCACGGCCTTCCAAGCCGCCAACCACATTACGGGTGTTGCCAGCGCGCTGTGCAACCTCTCCCGCACCCATCTGGCTATGGGCCGCACCGACAGCGCTATCGAACTCGCTACACAAGGCGTAGAACTCCACAGCAGCGAGGGGAGCAGCCTCCGAGTGGGCTACGGCCGGTACGAGCTAGGAATCGCGCTATCCGCCGCAGAACGTAACACCGAGGCACTGAGGGAGCTATCTCAGGCGCTCGAAATTTTCAGCGAGAACAGGCAGCGACTCTGGATGGGTTCGACACACTTTCGACTGGCCGAATTGCAGCTCGCGATCGGGAACCCGGCAGAAGCGGCCGGAAATGCCGACAAGGCACTAGAGCTAGGTCTCGTCAATGGACAGTGGGGCAGTAGCGACGTGTTGAGAGTGCTGGGCCAGGCGCTGGACAGGTTGGGGCAGAAAGAAAGAGCGCATGCGTGCTGGTGTAAAGCGCGCACCATTCATGAGCAATTGGGGCTCGACCCAGGTGAAGCACCTTCAGCCCCAGCGCCACATCATAGAGCGTCGTAAACCGGTCCACCCGCTCCTTATGCAAGGCCACCTTCAGCGCCGCCTCCTTCGTCGAGACCTCGAACGCCTGACGGTCCTTCGCCAGGCGTCGGGTGAAGTACAGGTTGATCCCGACCCCCAGAAGTACCAGAAGTGCCAGACGTGCCGCGACGACGTTGGCCAGCGGGATCACGTTTCTGGTTTGCTGCGCGCTCAGGTTCCTGACCCGATCCTCCCCACGAGAGGCAGTGCCGGAGAAGGTTTGAGTTAACCAGGCCATTCCGTCACCCCGCAGTCCGGATTTCGTCGGTTTCCCGGACGCCCGGTTCGGGTGCCGGGCCGCGCCAGCCGGTCAGGTGGGCACGGGCAGCGCGGTGGCGGGGGCGGCGGGCATGTCGAGCTGGTGCGGCCGCTGGGCGGGCATCAGTGGGCAGGCCAGCCCGGCGATCGCGACCAGGTCCTCGCGGTATTGCGGCATCGCTGTGTGCAGCCAGCGCTGGGTGGCCCAGAACGCAGCGGCTTCCTCGACGGTATAGGGCCGGTAATGCTCTGCGGTCACGGCGAGGCCAGCGGCGGGGCGCCGGGCCCAACGGCCTTGGTCGGTCAGGTGGTTGCGGTAGAGGGGGTGGGCATCGTGCCGCATCACCACCACCTCGTCGACCACGGCCATCTGCTCGGCCAGGGCCACCGTCTCGGGGACGACGGCGAAGCAGGCGTTGTGCCCGGCGGCGGTGGTGAACCGCGCGGGAATGTCCTGCTGGTTCAGGTGGGCGTAACGGGCGGCGGTGCCCTGGCGGGAATCGGCCTCGCGGACCGCCAGGGCCACCAGTTGCACGCGGTAGCCCGCCTGCCGGTCCACGGCCGCGCGGGCGGCGAACTGGGCAGCACTTTCCGGGGTGATCTCGATGACCATGTCCCCGCGCCCACGGCGCACGTGCTCCTCGGTCCATGCCTGCCAGGCCCGGTAGTCGGCGCGTATCCGCGCCGAGGCCGTGCGCGGCTCCTCGCGCAGCAGTTGCAGGTAGTCCGGATGAGCCTGCTTGAAGATCTCGCCCGTGATGTGCACCGGATTGCGCAGGCTGCGCAGGATCATCTGGGCGATCCGCGTCTTCCCGGCGCCCGGCTGGCCCATCACATAGACGACGACCGGCTGTTCCTGCGGGGTGATGGGTCCGAGGGACGGCACGATCAGCTCGTCGTAGATCCACTTGTGCTCCTCGACGGAGAGCCGGTGGTAGTCCACCCCGGGCGCGTCCCGGCGGGGCTGGGCGATGCGCCGGACCGGCTCGGCCAGAGCGGCGGCGCGCTCGGAGTTGCGGCGCACCGCGAGCACCCAGTCCTCCGGCAGCGCGGGATCGGCCAGGCGCCGGTCGGCGTCAACGAGCTGACGTCGGATCCGACCCGTTTCCCTGGCGCCCCACGGCCGACGCCATTCGGTGAGCACCGCGCCCGGCGCGTCTGCCGGGCGGAGCAAACGCCCGCTGGAACCGAGTTCGCTGTCGTAGAGGACGTCCAGAGCCGTCTCTTCGCCGCGCCGGATGACGAACACGCGGTGCGCCTTCTGGGCAAGGTGCAGATACCGCTCCAGGGCACTGAGTTCGCTCACCGCCCAGGACACGGCCAGGGCCACGACTTCCACCCAGTAGCCCGCCTGCCGGGACGCGAGTGCGCCGGCGAGGAAGTCCTCCGGGCGGGCCAGCGGTACCTCGACGACCGCGTCGTAGTAGCCCTCGCGCGCCGCGGCCTCCACGGCGGCCTGCCACCGGTACGTCTCCGGCCGGACCCGTTCCCCGGCGGTGCGTACGTCCTCGGCCAGGTACTGGCTGTAGTGGGGATGGTGGGCCTTGTAGGTGTCGCGGTCGACCCGCACCGCACCGCCCCGCGCCGCCAGTGCGGCGTGCACGAGGCCGATGACCGTGGTCTTGCCGCTGCCAGGCTGCCCCAGGACGTACACCACCACCGGCCGGGCCTGAGGAACCGCGCCCTCCAGAGCGCCGGGCAGGACGGTGTTGGTGAGGACCTCCTCGGACCAAGCGCTGACCGGAGCTGTTGCAGGAGGCCCAGCCGGGCCCGCTTCCGGGGGTTGCCCCGGTGCTCCAGACGACAAGTCCGGCGCCTTGCCCGATCCCTCCACTGTCCCCTCCTGCTGGCGTCTGTGCTGCTCTGCGTAAGGTCAAGATCACCCTACCAGAATTCTCAACCCAGGTTAAATGAATGGGTTAAACGTTGAGGTAAGGGATGCTAGTGTTCGGGGTGGAGGTAGAGAGATATGGCAACTGAGGAAGAGCTGTTCGCGTCGGTCGACGCGCTGCTGGAGGAGGAACCCCAGCTCCCGCCTCCGGCGGAGCGCGCCCGGCTGCGCGAGGCCGCTGGCATCACCCAGGCCCGCCTCGCGGTCGCGTTGAAGACGTCGACGCAGACGGTGAAGAACTACGAGAACGGACGCTCCGAGCCGAAGTCGCCGCGCCTGGAGGCATACCAGCGACTGCTGAACGGCTGGGCGGCGAAGTATCCCGCGCACGGTGCTCCCGCCGCCGCACCCGCTCCGGCCGCTGCGCCGCAGCCGGAGGCGCCGGAGAGGTTCACCGGCCAGACCGCGCCCGAGGCTGAGCCGGAGGCCGCCGCGCCGGTGGAGGCGCCCGCCGCCCCTGCGGCGTCCGAGCGTCCCACCCGTCCGTCCGCGCGCCCGGCGACGTCGTCGCGGCGTCCGGCGGCGAAGAAGGCCGTCAAGCCCGCGGCCGACCCGCGGTTCCCGCACGGCCCGCTCGCCGTACTGGACGGGGACGGCTCCGCCTACGGCATCGACGGAATCGTGCTGGACTGTCCGGCGACCACGGTGGTGGAGCTGGTGGAGTGGACGCTGCGCGAGTCCGGCCTCGGCGCGGCGAAGCTGCACCGGTATGGCAAGGACTCCGACCCGCTGATCGTGCTCACCGCGGCGGCCGCCGTGAAGCTCGGATTGCCCGAGCGCCTGGAGGGCCACGAGCTGCGCCGCTCCCTGCGCCTGCCGGAGGACCACCCGGTGGTCAAGCAGGTGGGACGCGCGAAGTGGCAGCTCACGCAGCGAGGATTCGGCCCGTGGGCGCGGATCTACCGCAAGGCGCAGGGCCGGGAGCGGCAGTGCGTGCAACTGGCGATCCTGTCCTGGGACGCCCTCGATGAGCGTTCCTGGCCGGGCGTCTCCGAGATGGAGCCGGCCGACATCGCCCGTGTCCTCGGTGTCTATGCCCAGCGGGTCATCACCCCGCGCGGCTCCACCGCCGTCTCCGGCCTGGAGTTGATGACGGCGCTGCGCCCGCCGACGAAGGCCGTGCAAGACCCGGAGACCGGGAACTGGGTGTCGGGCCACAACCCCGGGAGCCTGGGGACGGATCCGATGGACCCGGCGCCGCCGGAGGCCATCGCCGAACACCCCGTCGTGGTGAACTCCGGCTGGAGAGGCGGATTCCTCAACGAGGAGGCGTACCAGTGGGTGCGGTCGGTGGACACGCTCACCGATGAGGAATGCATGCTGCCCTTCTCAGTCGGCCTGGACCTCAACACCGCCTTCCTCGCGGCCGCGGCCCGCCTGGTCGTCGGCCTGTCCGCCCCCGACCACTTCCACACCCCGAAGTTCAACCCGAAGATCCCCGGCAGCTGGCTGGTCGACCTGTCTCACATCGAGCTGGACCCGCGCCTGCCCAGCCCTTTCACGCCGGACGGCACCGGTCCGACGGGCCCGGCCTGGTACCAGACGCACACCGTCGCCTACGCCCAGGAGCTTGGCTACGATGTCCACCCGATCGAGGCGTACCTGCGCCGGGAGACCGGTGCGTACCTGGACCCGTGGCACGACCGGCTCAAGACCGCCTACGTCGACACCCTCGCCGACCTCGGCGTCACCAAGGACCTGGACGACCGCCAGTTCCTCACCGCGATGGAGCGGCACAAGCAGGTCGACCCGGCCCTGGCTGCCGTCCTCTCGGCCATCAAGGCCACGGTGAAGGGCGGCATCGGCAAGCTCCGCGAGCGCCCCCAGGGCCGCCACTACAAGGAGGGCGAGCGGTGGCCGGCCCTTCAGCGGCCGACCTGGCGCCCCGACATCCGCGCCGCCGTCATCAGCAAGGCCCGGGTCAACATGCACCGCAAGCTGCGCAACATGGCCAAGATGACG